>JBEGIR010000060.1 GCA_040224245.1 Puniceicoccaceae bacterium
GGGTTGCTTCCCTGGTATTGCTTCAGCGTTTCTAGCGGAAAATCAAAGGCTGGCATGGGGCACGGTTCTAACACAATTCCACAACCCCGCAAAACCAAAAGCACTGATCATCAATCACGTTTCCGTAGGACTCGCGTTCACCATGATGCCGCATCTTGTGAGGTAACTGAGGTCTCCGGCTAGCGAAGACCCTACGTTTCTGTTCAGTGAACAAAACCAGAACCAGTATTCCTAATTTTCACTCTGTCCTCTGTGGTTCAATGATGAATTCGTCGTTTAAAGACTCTTGGGTATCATGCAGAATCCTGCCCCACTTCGAAGCGCACAACATAGTACTCCGCCACTTCATTGCTGGCATTGCGAATACCATGCAGGTCATTTGAGGCAATCACCAGCATATCCCCACTCAGCAAGGAATGCACCTGCCCTTCCACCTCCACTTCGATGCGGCCCGAGCGCAGAATCACGATTTCCTCATCTTCATGCCGGTGCGGCGGATGCGAGGCACTTCGCGCGTGCAGACGCGTGAGATGGGATTCCAAACGCTTGAGCGTCCGTGTCGGACCATCGATGAATGGAAGCACATAGCCAGACTGCGTGGGTTTGGATCGGGCACCATCAAACGATGCATGCCGAGTGGTAAAGGGAAGCGCATCACCTGTCTGCATACTGCATTGAGCAGGAATTCTGCGATCCCGTCCAGATCCAAGATTTTCTCATGCACTCCCCCACAGGTTTACCCAAATATGCTTCACGCAGCATCACGCTCTCAGGATTCTTCCTGCCGCAAACGCGATTTCGCACGACGGCGAAGCTCTCGTGCGCTGAGCAATCCCACAATGAGCAGAGCTGCGATTCCAAGCAATGTCCACGGGTACATCGAGATATCAAAGCGTTTGCACACCTGGCCAATGCCCATGGGCGCAACCGTTGCACTCGCTGTGATCAGGACAAACAACACTCCAATGATCTGTGAACTCTCTCCCGGCTGCTGGCGGCTGATCAGCACCAAAATCGTTGGAAACATGCAGCCCATGAGCAGGGCAATTCCCACCACAATCGGCAACAACCCCCACGGGCCGGGGGAAAATCCCACCCAAATGGCAAACATCAACCCCATCAGCAGCGCAAAACTGAGCAGGGATCGCCATGCGCCAAGCTGGGCTACCACCACGCCCATGCCAGCGCGGCTCAGGGAAAAAATCAACCAGAAGACCGCACTCGCCCGTGCACCCGTGATCCAGGAAACTCCCTCAAAACGTCGATCCCAGTAGAAGCTCAGCCAGTTGAACATGGAGGTTTCCAGCGCAGTGTAGATCGCAGCAACACACAACACCATCAGCAGCGGTAACTTCCACCGGATCGGGTGACGCAAGGGTCGTTCGAACGTCTCTTCAACCGAATCGCTCACAGCGCCAGAACCGATTCGCTGCTGCCTCAAATCCCGCAACATGCCCACTGCCACTGCCACAGGACCCAGCAACAGCACCATGCCATACGACAGCCGCCAGTTGTGCAAATGCAAGTGGCTCAAATCCACCAGCAACGGTGCCAGGACTGCACCCACTCCAAAGAAAAACTGCAGAAAGGCAATGCGCCCTGCCTGGTCTGCTTCTTTCCAGGACGATGTGCGATCCACCGCAAGCGAATTGATCCCAATCTGGTACATCCCCAAACCCAGTCCCGTCAGCACCGTGATGCCCGTCAGCCCAAGCGGACTGCGAATCGCCAACCCTCCCGCATAGGCAACTCCAAGCAAGGCACTGGCCAGCAATAGAAAGCGTTCCTTCCCCAGGGGGCGTATCCAGAACAATCCCATCAAAATGCCGATGATGGAGACTCCAAAAAACACAGAGATGGTGGTTCCAATCTCCTGAGCGTCGATGCCAAGATCCACGCTCGCAGCACTGAGCAATGGTCCCATCTGTCCCATCATGAGACCCAGCGTCATGAATCCTGCCACTGATGACAGATCCTCACGTCCAATTCGATACAGCTTCATGCAAATGTTTGGGACGGGGAGCACTTCCCCACCCGATGGTTGGCATCCTTGATGATTGGCATGCCAATGGGCAGTCCAAAACGATCATGGCGGAAAAAAGTTTCCTTGAAATCGGGAAATGTCACGACCCTGTCCGCGCAGTCGAGTTCACCCATGGCACTGCAGCAAGGAGCACGCTCAATTCGCGCTGACTCAGATCGAATTCGGGATGCGGTGAAGGATTTCCATGCAGGCCCGACCATTGTGGTACGGGCATTTCCAAAACCCCAGTTTGCAGGCGTCGCGCAATGCATTTCCCGCAGCATCCACATGCCAGAACCACTCCCCGTGCTCCAGATCCCGGAGGTGATCCCTTGCAAAACACCACAGGCGCGTTGCCATTTCAAAGTAGCGGGCATCTCCCGTCAACTGGTAGGCATTGTAGAACCCGACAATTCCCTCGGCCTGCGGCCACCAGTGAAAGCTGGTATCCTTCACCCCGTGACCGATGTGCAATTCCTCCATCACCCCGCCTCCCGGTGCGATTCCCTGCTCAAGCGTGACCTCCGCCATCTGCAGGGCAACCGTTTTCACACGCTTCGCAAGAGCGGCATCACCCAGCACTTCGGCAGCCTCCCATAACAGCCACGAACCTTCAATGTCATGCCCGAAGGACACGTTGCGGTGCGTTGGATTCCAGTCCTCATCAAAAAACAGGCCAAAGTGAAAATCATCCTGCACGATCTTTTCCAGGCTGATTTCGATCAGATGTCGCAACTGCTGTTCCAGCCCTGCATCTTTCCAGTAGCGCAGCAGATTCGCATACGCCTCCAGGATGTGAAGGTGGGTATTCATGGTTTTGGGCGCGTTTTCATCCTTGTCGCTCAAACGAAGATCCTGCAAAGCACCCCAATCCCGGGCAAATGCCTCGTAGTATCCCCCACGCTTTGCATCAAATCCATGCTGTTCGATGGATCGGTACAGTGCCTGAGCCAGTTGCAGGGCTTCGGGCGTCTGCGTTGCGCCGTAATACTCGGAGCAGCCATAGACCGCAAATGCAATCGCGTAGAGCTGCTTGCGGTCGTTGGCCACACTGCCATCCGGATGCACCGACCAGAAAACGCCACCATGCTGCCGGTCAACGAAGTGCTGTGACAGGTAGGCAAAAGCACGATCTGCCATGTGGCGGTACGCTTCACAACCCGTTATGCGATGAGCCGCCGCAAAGGTCCAAAGGATGCGTGCATTGAGAATGGCACTGCGATCCGCTCCCGGAACAATCTGATTCTGATTGTCCAGTTCCCCGTGAAATCCTCCATGCGTCTCATCGACGGCATGCTCCATCCAGAACGACAGGATGCGTTCGAGTTCCGCACCCATTTCCATGCGCAAGGTCATTGGGTCCATGTCAATTTCCCTTGGTGTTGTTCCAGTGCACAAGCAAACTCAGGCCTTGCCCTGCAGAAAGGCCTTGTTGCGGTCGATCAGGGCATTGATCGTCTGCACCGAAGCCGCTGATCGCAGCTTGTCCTCCGGAGTGTGTATCGCGTAATCGAGCAACTTTTCCACGGTCGTGGTGGCCACATGCAGGCGCGTATCCGCCGAGGCGTAGTAGATGAAAATCGTGCCATCCTCATCACAAATCCAGCCGTTGGTGAATGCCACATTGGACACATCCCCGACACGCTCTGCTCCGCGAGGTCCGATCAGGTGTCCGCCCGGTTTGTAAATCACTCGGGTCAGGTCGTTCAGATCCGTCACAAACACATAGAGCACATAGCGAAGGCCCGCAGCAGTATTGCGCACACCGTGTGCGAGGTGCAACCAACCCTTGTCCGTCTTGATCGGTGCAGGTCCCTGTCCATTCTTGACTTCATATACAGTGTGGTACGCACGCTTATCGATGATGATCTCTTCATCAATCACGGCGTTGGTGATGTCATCCGTGAGTCCAAACCCAATGCCACCTCCCGAACCGGTGTCGATGAATCCATCCTGAGGACGGGTGTAGAAGGCATATTTTCCATCCACAAACTCAGGGTGCAGCACCACATTGCGCTGCTGCCCACCCGAAGTGCGAAGATCGGGCAGACGCTCCCAGTTCACCAAATCTCGGGTGCGGGCAATGCCTGCTGCCGCAACAGCACTGCTCGTATCCAGTTCCGGAGCCGATGGATCCTTACGCTCTGTGCAAAAGACCCCGTAGATCCATCCATCCTCATGCGAGACAAGGCGCACGTCATACACATTGGTGTCCGGATTATCCGTCTCTGGCATCGTGATCGGACGCTCCCAGAATCGGAAGTTGTCAATGCCATTCGGACTTTCGGCAATGGCAAGGAATGACTTTCGATCACTGCCTTCCACGCGCGCCGCCACCAGATATTTTCCCTGCCATTTCATCGCACCTGCATTCATGGTCGCATTGATCATCAAGCGTTCCATGCAGAACGGATTGGTTGCCGGATTCAGGTCAAAACGCCATTCAACGGGCGCATGAGCTGCCGTGAGTACCGGGTGCTCGTAGCGATCATAAATGCCATGGGTTTGCTCAACCTTGGCATTTGGGCGTTTGAGCAGAGCTTCGTGTTCCGCTCGAATGCGGGCGATTCGTTGTTCAAATGTTTCCATAAATTGATCTTTCGTCATCAGCAGCACCACCGCATGCATTGGAGCAACCATGCCCCAGCGTGCATTGCAGCGTTTATTGCCCGGGACTTCAGCACTCCATCCGCAGAACATGCCAAAGTGCGAATCATACTGCAATCGATGGGTCTGTAAAATGAGAAACCTTGTCATTCAATTGAATGAATGCTGCACGCATCGCTGCACTTCCTCATGCCGTTCGAATCGGGAGCTGAACAACCTCCACACCTCCCTTCAAATCGCAGTTTTTGCATCACTCAAAACTCTCCCTGCAGACGGGAATTTGCTGATTCCCCCAAGATTCCAACCGCGAAGATCCGGGATCGACTTTCGTTGTTTTTGGATTAATTTGCTCAGAAAAACATGCAAAACTTCATGATTCGACTGATTCATACTCCACTTCTGCTGCTGGCCCTGTGTGCCACATTTCAGCTCCACGCCGGTATGATGGGCTATCCGACCCTCGACCAGTATGCCGAGCGTACCCACCAGTACGGCGTCAAGTTAACGATTCCCGACTTTCCGGAAAGTGTGGAAGCCATTGAAGCAAGCGAAGCTGAGCTGCTCAAAATGCTCGATACCATTGGTGATCAAATTGCAGCACTGGAAGTCAGTGACCTCAGCTTTGACAATACCTTTGGCGCACTCGACTGGGGCAGCATGGAAATTACGAATCGCATCCTTCCGATTCGCATCGTCAACAATACACATGCCAATCCCGAAATTCGCGACGCTGCTTCCAAGGTGATCCAACGTTTCAGCGAAGCACAAATTGCGTTCAACTACCGGGAGGATGTCTATCTCAACCTCAAGGCATTCGCCGACAGCAATCCCTCACTGGATGATCAGGAGCAACGTCTCGTCGATGACATGCTGCTTGAGTATGAACGCCTGGGTTTCGATCTTCCCATCGAAGAACGGGCCAGAGTAGAAGCCCTGAACAAGGAACTGAGTGCTCTGTCCATCGCTTTTGGAGATCACATCCGTGAGGCCAATGAAGTCCTGGTCTTTACAAAGGAGGAACTCGCGGGTCTCAGCGACTCCTTTCTCGAAAGCATTCGCAATGTGGAAGGCGAATACGAAATTTTGCCCAACGTGACCCACCACGTGCTGACCGTTTTCAACCGTGCCGACTCGGAGGCCACAAGAAAGCGTGTCTTCGAAGCTCGGAACCGCCGGGCCATGGAGTCGAATCTCGAATTGCTCTCCAAGATGGTGAATGTTCGGGCCAGTCTGGCAAAAGCACTCGGATATGAAACCTGGGCAGATTATCGAACCGAAGTCCGCATGGCGCAAAACGGTGATCGCGCTCTCCACTTTCTCGAAGATCTCGCAGAACAGCTTGAACCCAAGTTCCAGCAGGAGCTGCAGTCCCTGCGGGAACGCAAAATCACCCATACGAATAACCCCGATGCTGAACTGCACGTCTGGGATGTGCGCTACTATCAACAGCAACAGCAGCAGGAAGAATATGCGGTCGATTCCGAATCCCTGCGAGCCTACTTCCCCTTCGAGCGTGCGGTGCAGGGCATGTTCCAAATCTATGAAAATGTCTTTGGCATCGTCATTGATGAAATCGAAAATCCCACCCCATGGGACCCCTCAGTCCCACTCTACATCATCAGCGATGCAGCAACAGAAAAACCACTGGGACTCTTTTACATGGATTCCTTCCCGCGCGAGGGGAAATTCAACCACTTCGCCAAGTTCAATATCATCCGCGCGGGAACCTTGCCCGATGGCACTTACCAGCGCCCCACAGTGGCACTCATCTGCAACTTTCCACCCCCTGGGGAAAACGAACCCGCCCTGCTCAGCTTTGAGGATGTCGAAACCCTCTTCCACGAGTTTGGACACTGCCTGCACTCGATCCTGACCGAATCCCGCTTTGCCCATTTTTCAGGCACATCGGTACCGCTCGATTTTGTCGAAGTTCCCTCGCAGGTGCTGGAGTTCTGGTTGGAGGACCCAGAAGTGCTGAACCTCTTCGCCGCACACTGGCAGGACCTCAGCCAAAAGCTGCCGGAGGGCATCGTGGAACGCATCAACGCTTCCCGGAAAGCCGAAGCAGGATGGTTTTACCGGCGCCAGCTTGCTTTCGGAATTCTCGATCTCACGCTGCACCACCAGACGGACCCGGAGGCGGTAACCCAGGACATTGCTGGTGTGACCAACCAAATCGTCGAGCGCATCTACATGCCCTTCCCCGAGCAGACCGCTCTGGTCGCATCCTTCGGGCACCTCGCTGGTTATGATGCAGGATACTACGGCTATGCGTGGGCTGATGTCATCGCAGCCGACATCGCAAACCAATTTGCAACCGCGCCCGGTGGTTTTTTGGATGCCGAGATGGGCATGCGCCTGCGCAGGGAGATTTTTGAACCCGGAAACTCGCGGGACGTGAACGTCAGTGCCGAACGCTTCCTCGGTCGCAAACCCAATAATGCCGCATTTGTGCGCTCACTGGGTCTCGACAACGACGAAGGGCATTGATCGCACCCGAACGTTTGAAATTCCCAAAACACCGGATTTGCTTGCCGTATCCCTTCCCCGCCTGCGGAAGGGATGCGTTTCTTTTTACCGGTGCTGCATCGTCGGGACACATGCCCGTTGTTGCCTAACGACCACTCTTCACATCCGCATCTTCACCCTTTAGCAACACCCGCCATCGAGCAATACACCAGACCCATGCCTGTCACCATCACCCGCAACCCGCTCACACTGGCCTTGCTTGCCAGCTCCACACTCTGCCTGTCAATGCTCACGGGAAATCCGGACGAACCCACCCTGCTGCAGCAGCTGCAGCAATCGCAAATTCCCAAAACCGAAACCGGGGTGATGGACTTTCTGCAGCAATACCCCACCTACGACGGTCGGGACGTGGTCATCGCAATCTTCGACACCGGAGTCGACCCGGAAGCACCGGGCATGCAGGTCACGAGCACGGGGGAGCGCAAGTTGCTCAATCTCTATGATGCATCCGGCGCTGGCGATGTGGACACCCGCACCCAGGTGCAGGCAAACGACCAGGGTCAGCTGACGGGCTTGACCGGACGCACACTCACCCTTCCTGAACAGCTCCATCAATCGGAGCAAACCTTCCACATCGGCGTCAAATACGGAAAGGAGCTGTTTCGTTCTGCGGTTTGGCAACGCTTGATGGCCTATCGGGTCGAACACATGCACCAGCGGGCACAGCAGCAGCGCGCAAGCTTTCTGCGAAACCAGCCCGCAACTCCAGAGGTAGGGACGGGGCCGGATGCCCTCGAATCTCAGGCTCTCGCCAGTGAGTTCGACCACTACGTGGATTCCCTCGCCAAGCTCGACAAGGGGCCATTCTACGATTGCGTCCTGTGGCAGGATGGCGAGCAATGGCAGGTCATCGTGGACACCGATGAAGACGGAGATTTGCGCGACGAGATGGTTCTGCGTCCGTTCGGAATTGCCGGAGAGTGGGCACAGTTTCCCGATCCCGTTGCCGTGAATTTTGCAGTGCAGGTGTTCGAGTCGGGCAATCGCCTTTCCATCGTCACGACTTCAGGTTCGCACGGCACCCACGTGGCATCAATTGCCGCCGCTCATCACCCTGACAATCCCGCGTTCGATGGCATTGCACCTGGTGCCAAAATCCTCTCGATCCGCATGGGGGATGTTCGCATCGGAGGTTCATCGACCTACATGGGAGAAAGCCTCGCGGTTGCAATCGCAGCGCAGTATCAGGTCGACATCATGAACGCCAGCTGGGGTGGACAGAGTTTTCACCAGGATGGAAGCTCATGGGGAGTCAAACTCTACGATCTTCTGGCCCGCAAATACGGTGTTACCGCCTTCGTATCGGCAGGCAACGATGGCCCCGCACTGTCGACGCTCGGATCACCCGGAGGGGAAGCTC
The DNA here is from genome assembly GCA_040224245.1 of Puniceicoccaceae bacterium. Taxonomy (NCBI): domain Bacteria; kingdom Pseudomonadati; phylum Verrucomicrobiota; class Opitutia; order Puniceicoccales; family Puniceicoccaceae; species Puniceicoccaceae bacterium. Next base: position 8,520 of record JBEGIR010000060.1, read on the forward strand.
AGCAAGTCATTGGAGTGGGTGCCCATGTCTCCCCCGAAATGGGAAAACTGCTCTATGGCGTGATCGGAGAAACTCGCTCGACCCCGTTCATGTTCAGCTCGCGGGGTCCTGCACGCAACGGAGACATGGGAGTCGACATTCTGGCCCCTGGTGCCGCCATCGCTGCACTGGGACGGGACAGTCTGGAAAGTCATTCCCTCTACAACGGCACATCCATGGCCGCCCCGTCAGCTGCAGGTGTCGGAGCGCTGCTCATCAGTGCCGCGAAGCAGGAGGGCTTGCGCACCAGTCCTGCCCGCCTGAGATACGCCCTGATGAACTCGGCGCAAATGCTCGACTCCGAACCCCCGTTTGCCCAGGGCGCGGGTTTGATCCATGCCACTGGCGCATGGCAGCACCTGCGTTCCCATCAGGCAATCGATGCACTCGATCTCAATTATCAGATCGAGGTCAGTGGAAACGCCTATGCCGATGGCCCCGGTGTCTACCTGCGCTCAGATGCATCCCGCTTTTCAGGCAGGCGCAGTGTGCGCATGAACCTGCAACCTGCGTTCCCGGATTCCCTCGATACTTCCAGCCAATACGCACTGAACCTTTTTCTGAAAGCCCGCACGGCTCCTTCCTGGCTGAACTTTCCCGAGGGCATGCAGCTCACCAATGGAGGCAAGGTCATCCGGCCTCAGATCGATTTTGATCTGCTCAATCAGCAGGTCGGACCCTCCGGTGCAGTTCACCATCACACCCTCGAACTGGAACTCGCTGACGCACCCGATGCCGGTCCGCTCATCCGCATCCCTTTTACGGTGGTGCAAAGCGCTCCAGTTGCCGCCCAGCGCATTTTTCCTGAGCAAAGCTTTTCGCTCGAAAGCTCCAGATCCCATACACGCTTCCTCACTCCACCCGACGGAGTCCGTCAACTCTCGTTGACCGTCACTCGCACTTCCGAACCCGGTGTCGAAAAACTGTTTGTCATGCACGCGTTGAGTCTGGTCGCCCATGAGGATATCGAGCACTTCGAAAATCGCGAATATTTCACGCTCAAACCCGGTGACACCCAAACCTTTGAGATACCGGTGCGCCCAGGTCTCCCACTCGAACTGACACTGCATCAAGTCTGGTCCTATGACGAATCCACCTCGCTGCAGTGGAGCGGGCAATGGCGATCTGCAATCACCGAACCGCAGTCGCTGGTCCTGCTCGACAATGGCAGCCCCAGCCGCGTCATGCTCGAATCACGCTTTGACAGCCGTTTTGATCTGGAGGCGTCCATCGACCGCGCTGCCTTCAGCCTGGTGCCGGAAAGCACGCGCATTTCCCCCTTTGACCGCCGGGGCACTCGTCCGGGTGGCGAACGGGATGCGGACGAACAACCCAGCTTTCAACTGGAACAGGTCGCCTTCCTGTCGCTCGATGCACCCCTCGAAGTCGAATTCCAAGTGGTTCAGTTCGCCACCGAGTTTGAGGCCGGAGGAGGAATCATTACAGTCTATGATGAAGAGGGCTTTCCAGTCGGCACCGATTTGGCTCCCAGTGATCCCGAGGAAAAACTCAAACTTCCCAAGGGCAAAAACCGTCTGGTCCGTCAATTCATTTCACCGGACATCGAGGTCTTGGAACGGCTCAAACCCCTGCCTTTTGTCTTCACAGCTCCCATCGAGAAGCAGAGCGTTGCGCTGTCCGTAGGACTTTCAGGCTACAGTGGCGGTCGAACTCACAATTCCGTTTCCCTGAAACCGGATCGCAGCGAGTGGCTTGTGATGCGCTTGCCCGACCCCCTCAAATCCGACAAACTTCCCGCAGCATTGAATCACTATCTGGGAACCCTGACGATCAAGGAGGGGGACGTCTCCGTGAATTCCATCGAACTGGTCGCACTGCGCGCTGACTCAGCAACACCCTCGAAGTCTGAGTCCACATCATCGACCCCCTCCACAGCCGAAACCCTCAAACAGGCAGTTTACGACCAACAACTTGCGTTCCTGAAGGAAAGCCGAAAGGATTTCTCAGCCGCCATTCAGTCTGAGCGCAATTCCCTGCTCAAAGAACTTTCACGGAACTCCACTGATCCGCGCATTTGGTTGGAGGAGGTTTACAGTTTGGCAATCGACGCAGAACTCATCGATCCCTGGTTTGCCGGTGCAGATTCCCACGAGTTCACCCATACTCCGGTATCCCCTCCGGCAAACAAGCTGCGCACCTTTCAACGTCGCATCGAACAGCTGATCCAAGACTGTGAACCCGCGAAAGTTGCGGAATACCTTGGTGCCAAACCCGTGATTGATGACCCTGACTCTGTGCTTGGCAAAGCAGAAGCCGAACGCCTAAAACAATTTCAGAACCTGAGCCATTATCTCAGGGAAGCTCAGCTGATTGCCACACAGGCTTCGCTCAAACTGGGGGATCCTTCACAGGCTCGCAGTGCCTGGAATGAAAGCAGGCGCTGGAATCATGGTGAGTCCAAAACACTCGACAATCTGGCATCCAGACTGGAAATCCTGCTGCTCTGGAAAGAGGGATACCCAGCACGGGCACACGAGCGCTTGCGTCCCCTTCTCGAACAAAGCGCAAGCGATGCATTGCTGGAAAGCTGGCAGCATGCAATCCAGGAGAAACTCGGATGGACGCTCGCCAGTGATCTCGAATCCCTCTACGATCAAATCTCCACTGAGCACCTTGATCCTGCCTGACTGGAGGTGTCACGAACGCGCCTTCAGCGTCGTGCGAACCAGGTAAACCATGATCGCCGCCATCGCGATGATGGCCAGGCTCGAGGCGTGGGACCACACCCCAGGGAAGATGGAGGGAACAAGCACTGCCACAATCGCGATCACCACACCTGTCAGTGCTTCACCTGTGATGAGTCCCGAAGCCAGCAATAATCCCCGGTTTTCAACCTGCTGGGCTTCGCCTTCCTGGGTGTAGGCAACACGGGACTTGACCCAGTGCATCAGCCAGCCTCCGATAAAAATAGGCACACTGAGATTGAGTGGCAGATAGATGCCTACGGCGACCGCAAGCACCGGAAAGCGGAAACTGCGACCCCGAATGCGCTGCCACTGATCGAGCAGGATCAGTCCCACTGCCAGCAAACACCCCAGTGCAATGTAATTCCAGTTAATGCCAGCACCAAAAATGCCAGTGGAAATGTCCTTCATCAAGCTGGCCTGAGGGGCGGCCAGAAATGGCGCACCTTCCCGAACCGCACGGCCAATGCCATGACCCTTGTCCAGAATTTCGAGTGTAAGCGGAATCACCAGTGCGGACGCCACCACTCCCACCACCTGAAACACCTGCTGCACCCACGGGGTTGCCCCCAGGATTTGCCCGCATTTGAGGTCCTGCATGTTGTCACCGGCAATCGATGCAGCCGAACATATGAATCCGGCGAGGTACATCACCGCCATGGGTCCCACGATGGCCAAGGGGCCTTCATTGCCCATGACTTTGAACAGAATGACCGACGCCACCACCACTGTGGCAATGGTCACTCCCGAAATCGGGCTGTTCGAACTACCCACCAATCCCGCGATGTAGCCCGCAACCGCGCTGAAAACAAATCCGAAAAATGCCATGAGCGCCGTCATCAACCCCGCTACCCAGAGTTTTCCATCGTAGTCCTGTAATGCCCAGAGAAAGATGAAATAAGTCGGAACCATCGACAACAGGCTGAACCACAGAACCACAGGCATGGGTGTGTCGCGCTCGGTTCGCTCCATGCGTGCACCCCCACTGCGTTCCTCGCGATGGGCACGAAAGCTGCCTGCAATGCCCAGCCAGACGGGTTTGATCAGGATCAACAGCGACCAAAGTCCTCCCACAAGCATCGCACCCACTCCGATGCGGCGGCAGTCCTGCCAGGAGGCTTCGGCAAGCAGCATCCAGGCATCGGCGTCTAGGCTGCTCCAGGCAACACCCGCCGAAAATCCATTCTCCAGCAACAGTCGGTCCGCGTTCCACATCCAGTTGAGCGGTACGCCAATCAATGTGCCAATGGCACCCCCTATGAAGATCATTGAGGCGATGTTCGATCCCACGATGTATCCAATCGCGATCAGTGCCGGACTCATGGTGATGCCTCCCATCAATAACAGCTTTCCACCGGCAACGGCCTGAACAGCCCCCACGTCTGCTGCAATCACACGAAAGCCCGACTCCAGCACCTTGAATATCGCACCGATGGAACAGCTCTGCACCAGCCATTTGAAACCGGTATCACGGGGTTCATCCTCGTCCCCTCCCCGTGAGATGCCTCCGGTCTTCAAGACCTCCGCCGTCGCTACACCCTCTGGAAAAATCAGATCGGACTCCACGATCAGTGCGCGTCGCAGTGGAATCGTAAATGCCACTCCCAGCAATCCACCAATGAGCGATATGGCGACAATCGGCAGGTATTCATAGCCCTGCCAGGCTCCCATCATGACGAGCGCCGGAATGGTGAAGATCACACCCGCCACCAGGGATTCTCCCGCAGAGGCCGAAGTCTGCACCAGATTCGCCTCCAGGATGTTGGATTTCCGGAACAGGCGAAAAACTCCCATCGCCGCTGCTGCAGCCGGAATCGAAGCCGACACGGTCATGCCAACCAATAGCCCGATGTATGCATTCGCCGCCGCCAGAATCATCGAAAGCAGCATGCCAAGGATGAGTGCCTTGAGCGTGAACGAGGGCATCGAAACATGACCCGGAATCAGGGGTTGAAGGGGCGCGCGCGGATGACTCATCGTGGTGGCTCGGTTCGCAAGTTTCAGGAAATTCAGGCGGATGTTTCGCGAAAACGCTCAAGAATCGAGCGCACATACGGTGCGGGTTCCCGAAGGTTTTCCGCAGTCGGTTCGAGTGTGTGGTGTCCCCAGTCCTCATGAAAGAGGTGGAATGCGTTGCCATCAAAATGCGCGCCCATCGCGGTCTGACAGCCGCCCTCCATTTCAAAGAGCAGGCTTCGCTCCAGCGTAACGGCAAGGCGGGTTGCTTCACAGCACAGGGATTCCAGCCAGGCAAGATCCCCCACGCGCGTCTGCAGGGCGATCGCGCCCTGCCCCACTGCCGGAACCATGACTTTGAATGGCAAGGGTCGAAACTCCACCCCCTCCCATTCGTGAATCCCCAGGCGATTCAATCCGGCTGCCGCCAGGAAGGTAGCCTCAGTCGTGCCATTTGCCACTTTGTTCAGGCGTGTGTCGACGTTGCCCCGAATCTCACTCCACACCGCATTGGGACAAAAGGATTTGGCCTGCGCACGCCGACGCGGTGAACTCGTTGCAATCTCCCGCGGATATCCATCCGTCAGTCCCTTGCGCAGCACCCACACATCACGAGCATCCTCACGCGGGAGAAATCCCCGAATTTCCAGCCCCTCCGGCATGTCCGTGGGCAAGTCCTTCGAGCTGTGAACGGCGAGATCCGAATCCCCCTCCAGCAGGGCATCTTCAATTTCCTTGGTGAAAAGGCCCTTGCCTCCTTTTTCCGACAGCGACCAACTCTGCCGCTTGTCCCCCGATGTGGTGATGAGCACCTTCTCGCAGCGAACATCCGGACGAAGTGAGGTGATTGCCTGCATCACCAGATCGGCCTGGCGTTGAGCGAGTGGACTCTTGCGAGTCGCAATGCGAATCAAAGATTTCATGTAAGAAAAGGGGTGTCTGCCTCACGCAAACACCCCATGTCTATAAAACGAATTCCGTGCGGAGTTCAATCAACTGTAGGAAGCTTGTGCTCCCTTGATGTCCTTTTTCGGAACCCAGGGCATGAGCGCACGCAGACGCTGGCCGGTCTCTTCGATCAGGTGATTTTCCCCGTCTTCGAGCATCTTGTTGTAGTTCTTCAGCCCACCCTTGTATTCCTTGACCCACTCCTTGGTGAAGGTGCCGTCCTGGATTTCCTTGAGAATCTCCTTCATGGCCTTCTTGGAGTGTTTGTTGATCACGCGGTCACCGCGGGTGATATCTCCAAACTTCGCTGTTTCCGAGATGGAGAAGCGCATACCGGAGATACCCGATTCGACCATGAGGTCGACGATGAGCTTGAGTTCGTGCAAGCACTCAAAATAAGCCATCTCGGGCTGATATCCCGCCTCCACGAGGGTTTCAAATCCAGCCGTGACCAGCGCGGAAGCACCGCCGCAAAGTACAGCCTGTTCCCCAAAAAGGTCGGTTTCGGTTTCTTCCTTGAAAGTGGTTTCGATAACGCCTGCACGCGCGCCACCAATGCCCTTTGCCCAGCCCAGTGCGATATTCTTGGCATCACCGGTGGCATCCTGATAGACTGCAATGAGCGACGGAACGCCCTTGCCTTCCAGATACTGCGAACGCACCGTGTGGCCGGGACCCTTGGGCGCGGTCATGATGACGTTGATATCAGCGGATGGCTTGATCAGACCGTAGTGGATTGCAAGACCATGGGTAAACATGAGCGTCTTGCCCGCAGTCAGATGGGGAGCCACATCACGCTCGTAAATCTCAGCCTGCTTCATGTCGGGAACCGCAATCATGATCACATCAGCTGCTTTCACCGCATCTGCAGTTGCCAGCACCTTGAACCCATGCTGTTCAGCAACGGGTTTGGACTTGCTGCCTTCGTAAAGGCCGATGATCACATTGCAGCCGCTGTCCTTCAGGTTCAGCGCATGGGCATGGCCCTGTGAGCCGTAGCCAATGACTGCAAGCGTTTTTCCTTCAAGAAACTTCAAGTCAGCTTCTTTCTCAGTATATATTTTTGCGGGCATCTGTTATTCAGTTAGATGGTTCAGGAATCGGTTGACGCACTGACGCGCACCTCAGGCATCGGGAACGACTCCGCGACGCAGAGCCACCCGACCGGTGCGAGCCATTTCGAGAATACCGAAGGGTTTGATCAAATTCAGAAAAGCCGTGATTTTGGCTGCATTTCCAGTCACTTCGATGATGGCAGTATCTGTCGCCACATCAATGATCTTTGCGCGGAAGATGTCGCAGATCTGGATGACCTCGGAACGGGCTTCAGAGGGTGCCTGTACCCGCATGAGAATCAGCTCGCGGGAAACTGCCTCCGCTCCCTTGAAATCCTCCACTTCAATCACATTGATCAGCTTGTTGAGCTGTTTCAGCGCCTGATCGAGTGCGGCATCGTCACCAATGATCGTTGCAGTGATCCGGGAATATCCGTCGCGGTGCACGGGTCCTACATTCAGGGTGTCAATGTTGAAGCCACGTCCGCTGAAGAGGCTGGAAATCCGGGCCAAAACGCCGAACTTGTTCTCGACCAAAATGGAGATGGTATGTTTCGCGGTCATCGAATGGTGGTGGAAGGTCTCAAAAAGAATAACCGAGAATCATGCAATGTCTATCGGGTCAACGTTAAAATCGGAACGCAATGGCTTCCGGATCGTGGATCGCAGAATGGAAAGCGGGAATGCAGATTGCCCGAGTTGCGGAAAAGCCGAGCTGGATTGAATTTTGACTTGAAAAAGGATTTGCGGATCGTCATCTTCAACCTTTTTCCAAATTTCACCATGTCAAGAATCTGCGCAGTTACAGGAAAACGACCCCACACCGGTGGTAAAATCATCCACAAGGGTCAAAGCAAAAAGAGCGGCGGTATTGGACTTCAGCTTGTGAAGACCAACAAACGCGTGTTCCGCCCCAATCTTCAGCGGATCCGGGTGCGCCTGCCCAATGGCAGCGTCAAGCGCATGTGGGTATCGGTAAAGGCCATCAAGGCAGGTCTGGTTCAAAAGGCCTGAACCTCCGGTCACATTTGCCCGGAATACTGATTTTGAAAAATGCCGTCCTGAGTTCAGGATGGCATTTTTTGTGCCCGGATGCGGGGATTCCCGACAGGCAAAGATGAAAATCCGGAACATCCGACTTCCAGCAGACTGAAATCCTACGGGGCTGGAACGCTCTGCAGGCGCTGCCGAAGCGATTCCGCAGCAAGCCCGGTAAGGCGCAGGTAGTAGTCGCTGCCAGTACCTTCAAAAGTGGCAAATTTCCAGCGGTTGCTCACAGGCACATCGTCGGTGCATTTGAAGATGGCAGTTCCTTCGTCCACCTCGTCAAACATAGCCGCATAGAGCATGCGAGCACCTGAGTTGATGGCAGTGTCAATCAACATCCAATAGTGGTGTCCCTGCACACGCGGAATCGCATTGAGTTGCTGATGGGGACGATTTTCAAAAATGGAAAGATTGTACCAGCTCATGCCGGGATACACGACGGGCACATAGTCAAGTCCGCGCTGTTCACACCAGGCACGATCCTGGAGAATGTGCGTGTGATAGCGTTGCACTTCAGCGTGCAGAACCGAGGAAAAGCGCAGCACCATCCAGGGCATGACAATGTCTGCAGATTCGATCAGGCGGTGCAGATAGGGATCGGCGACACTGTCGGTGTGCAATTCGCGAAAATAGGTGGGCACCCCCAGCATGACACTGCAGCCCCCGTATTCCGGATCGTTTTTCAAAAAATCGATGAACGCTTCGAGTCGAATCTCCCGGATGTCATACGAACGGTCCGGAAACCCCACTCCCCAAATTGCGACAAGGGGTCCTCCCCGGTGATAGAGATAGGTCTGATCCTCTCCGCGGCTTGTCAGGCGCAGTTCATCCACGAGGCGCTTCCAATCCTCTATCAGGGTATCACAGTCATCCTGCCCCGGTCGCAGGCCGGATAAGTCATACATGATCGCAAATGCGCGTCCGTGCTTCTCCGCTGCCTGCACCACATTGCGCACCACTTTGTCGGGATCCGCATCAACCGCGCGGCCAGCTGCCGTGGGAAAAAATCGCTGCAGAAAAACGCCATCAATAGCGTATTCCCTCATCCATCGAAAATGGGTGTCGACCGTGGAGAAATCGTAAGAACTGAAAACCCGAGCAGCACTGCCGTCGACAAGGCGAAAATCGGTTTCATAGGTTTGACTGTACTCCGACACATCCGGCCAAAAATCCACCGTGCAGGCACTTGCCTCAGAAAACTGTCCGTGCGCCCCCCAATGCACCCATCCGCGTCCCGAACCATCTCCCGGAGCACGAAACCATGCCTGATATCCGGCCATCACCCTGCCCTCATAACTGGGAAAGGCAGAACCCTCACTGTGCCGGAGCTGTGCCTGGAGCACTCCCGATAGCAGGAGCAATGCAGCACCTGCAACCTTCCACCTGGCAACCTTACTCATGATCATCCTGCTCATGGGAAGCATATCATGCAGTTTTACGCACGGCGTCAAACCTGACGGAATCGTTTCCCCTTCATTCTTTCAGATGAAAATACAACTTTGGAGCATCAACATCTGCAGGAAAAAAATTGGCACTGACCGCACCCAGCGGACGGATGAGCAAGCCCTGCGTGGTCCCGTCAAGCAGTCGCTGCATCACCGGGCGGGACAAGGTGAGACGCAGATATTCCCGCTCATCGGTAGCAAGATCCACATCATAGGTCATCTGTTCATTGAAGACCTGCTCATAGGGTAGTCCTTGCGTAAGAGAATCATAGGTCACCGAATCACGCTTCCATCGGGGATCGGCATTGAGAATCTCAATCACGCGCAGCTTACCAAACTCAATTCCAAGATCCTCACCGTAGGCATCCACATATCTTCCTCCACTCGCATGGGAATGCAGGCGAAGCTCTAAGACCCCGAGAGATTCGACCAGTGGTGAAGTCAAGCGCGACACATCCCAACGCACCACAAGCCACTGTGCCCCATTTACACTCAAAAGTGGAAAAGTTCCATCGGGTCCACTCCAGTGCCAATCACTGAAGTTCACTTCGGGGAAATCCTGACGAATGAGAGCGCACTGCGAAGCAGACAATGATTGGGAAAATGAAGTCAACGGCGGCACTGGAGCGTGGTAGATCAGGGGTTCCCCTACATCGGGAGGCGTCTCACTCAACTTCACGACGTCAGCGCGATAGGAGTCGATGTCCACCTCATACTGTGCCCCTCCCCAATCGGTCACCCCCAGTTGAACATAGAGAGAATCTCCCGGCATGACATCCAGACCCCGCGTCGTGTAACTGATGGTGTGCCAGGTCTGGGCATCCGCGATATCAAATTCTGCCAAATGCTCGTGAAAATCAGTCGTGCGTTGGGTATTGATCATGAAATTGATCCTTCGGGGTGCATGACTGAGGCGAATCCGGGCTTGCACACGCAACTCATAGCCGGATTGCTGCAGTTGGGCAAGATCCACCTCTTCAGCGATATTTCGCTTAATGATACTCCACCAGACATTGTGGCGATCCTCCCGTGCATCAATGCCAATCCGGGCAAAACCATCGTGAGGAACAAATTCCATGCGGACTTCACCATCTCCAGTAAAGTAGAACCACGGCTCAACCTGACCCCGATCAAATTCATCGAGAAACTGGGCATGCAGGACCGAGTGAATGAGCCAAAACACAATACAGAACAAGAAGCGGAACTTCGGAAAAATGCATGAAAACATGGCTGCGGTTCAGTTCGAATTGAATTTGAGGGTCAATTTTGCTGCCCAGTCGCGCGAGTTTCGCATTTCCCCACCCGGAAATGCAAAAAGTTTCAACTGTCCGGAAGCATCGCTCTGCAATAGATCCGACGGGTGCCACTCACCTGTGATCGGATCAAACCACTGCAGTTCATACGTAGCCTCCGGTAAAAATCCGTGCAGCACAGGCAACACGCATTGATTCTCAAAATAGAGCAGTGCGAGCGAGGTGTCCTGCGTGCGCATGAGATAACTCCAGCCATCCAGTCCATCTGCAGGTGCATCCGGAGCTGCATGGGGGTGTAAATCGCTGCGAGCAGGCTGCAGCTGCTGATAGGCATCGCCCTGTTCCAGCACAAATGCAGCCAGATGGCGCATGAAATTGGCAGACTCATAGCGGAAGGCATCCCACGCGTGAGGGCGTGCACCTGCGGGTTCCCCCGTGCTCGTCAGATCGTATGCTGCCGTTCCATGCACATGTCCCGCCAACCCTCCCGATAGCACCGATCCATACATTTGCGCTCTTGCAAAGTAGTTGTCACGGTCGGAATTGGCAGGTGGACGTTCACCCCCAGGTTGATTGATCTCATGATGCCATCCCGTATAGTAGGGTTCAAAATTGATCGCAGGATACGGAGGATCGAGTTCAAAAAGAGTTTCGAGTGCCTTCGCGACCCGGTGATCCCTGGGTTTATTACCCACGCTGTGCAGGGTCAACCAAGGCACGGAGTCAGCATGTCCAAACTGAAGGTAGGTGGAATCGTTGATCAATACTGTCACTGGCTGTCCAAAGGGCGGAGGTCCATACGTTTTCAGATAGAATTTGAGTGCATCATTAAACTGCTGCGCGCTCAGACTGAAGTCTTCGGGAATCCAGTCGAGATGGATGCCGCTGAACACGAGATTGTATGCTCCGTAGCGTGCCACCAGATACTGCATGAAGCGCGCAAAGGATGCATTAAAGTCATGATAAGCAGCCCAGCTTGGCCCCACATCACGCCTTACAGTCTCAAGCAAGGCGACAAAACCCTGCTCCGAGAGGTAGGCCACCTTTCGGTCAAGGCTCTGAAAAAATGCGGGATTGATGCGATCAAAGTCAGAAACACCCTGTCGAGTTGAGGACATGGCAAAAGGCAGGTTTCCATATTCATCACGCATGTTTTTTGCCGTGTAAGTCCCCCAGTAACTAAGCCCTCCAGAAGCGTCAACACCAGGACCATCGGCCACATCATAACCAAACTTCTCCCATGCATTGCGCACAAAAATCCCGTCTTCATTGGCGTAGGTACTGGGATTCAGGTCCGCCTCCCAGTTGGGAAAACAGGAAATCATGCTCACCGAGTTGAATCCCTGGCGCTTGCGATACAGAACCGCATCCTCAAACCCCATTCCAGGTCCTGGCTCATAGTCCTCCGGGCTTCCCACTCCACGAAACGGAAGGCGCCAGGTGGAACCCGCCAGCCAAGTATCACCCACCATGAAAAAGGGCGTGCCATCTGCATATTCGAGAGCGCGACCATTGGCCGTGCTGCGCAAAAATCCACGACGCACCGGATTCGACGCAATATCCGCTTCAGACCAGGCCTCTGCATGCAGGCTGCCTTGGTGTCCATTGAGTCCCCCGTCATCGGGCTGATTCGATCCACTGGTCCAGCTCCATTCACCGGGATGGGTCGCAACCAGGCGTACCTTGAACTGCTTGCCTCCGTCCCAGAACCCCTCAATGCGCTTGGAATACCCAGGTCCTTTCAACTCAACCCAGCAACGCACATCGACGTAGGGATTTGAGTAATCACCCTGGGCTTCGAAGCTGAGTTCCAAAGGTTCCCATACTCCCCTTATGGCACTGTTTTTGGCGATGAGCCATTGAGGTGAGCTAAACAGGAACAATGCTGGAAGCAGGAACAAAAATGGATTCTGGAGCATGATACCAGGGGATTGTAGAAATACGGGATCGCAGCATGTTGATCCACTCCAACAAGTTCTTCCCCTTCAGTGCAAAACGCAACCCAACACAAATGGAATGCCTGTGTGCCTGATCAAACGCACACAATGCATCGATGACACAGCTGAAATAGAAGTGTGAGTGCGAGAATCACGCTAGAACTTGCACTTGCGGATGGGGTGCGTCGTTGACTTGCGGAGTCGTCGCCACACACTGTGTGCTGAGATCAACCCAGCAGCCTTACTGGTTCAACAACAGCAGTCTCATTCTCTTGTCGGACCAAAACCGCAGCTGTGCAATCCCCGGTTCATAGCCATTTCATCACACAGTTATGTCAGATTCACACGCATTTCGCGCTGCACTTCATACCCGCTGCGCACACATCTCAACCCATGCTGAGGGTGAGGCGGGTTCGAGCCTCATGCTTCCCATCGTGCAGAGTTCCCTCTTTCGACTGGGACAGCCAGACGAGGCCGATGCACTCTTTGACGGAACCCGCCAGGGTTATGCCTACACTCGCTTTGGCAACCCGACTGTGGATGCTCTTGCCAGCGCACTTGCCCTTCTGGAAGGGGGAAAAGATGCTGTCGTCACAGCTTCCGGAAATGCAGCGGTACTCACAGCACTGCTGATCGCCCGCTCAGGAAACCCCAGACCTGTGCTCGCACATCCGGACCTCTATGGTGGAAGCTGCGAGCTGTTGAATCTGTTCGCACGCGAATTCCAGATTCCCGTCGAGTGGTGCGATCCTACGGATCGCAAAGCATGGCATCGAGCCATCACCCGATCAAGCGTTGTGCTCATCGAAACTCCCTCAAACCCCCTGTGGCGTCTCATCGATATTGAAGCAACCGCATCCCTGGCACATGCTGCCGGAGCCGTGCTGGTTGTGGACAACACTGTCGCCACTCCCTTCAACCAGTCACCCCTGACTCTCGGTGCAGATTATGTGATTCATTCAACCAGTAAATTTCTGAATGGTCACTCAGACATGATTGGCGGGTGTGTGATTTCCCGGGAGTCCTTTCGCCCCGAACATCGCTCCATCCACAAGAACATCGGGGCCACCATCAACGCAATGGACGCGTGGTTGATCCTGCGTGGATTGCGAACCTTCGCCTTGCGCATGGAAGCTCACAATCGAAACGCAGCAGCAGTGGCCCAATGGCTTCACCATCGGCCCGAGGTTTCCAAAGTTCACCACCCCTCCCTCTCGCATGAGGAGGAATACACCTTGTTCGAACAACAGATGACAGGTGGCTGCCCGGTACTGTCATTCGAACTCCAGGATGGCGATCAAGCTGCACGGGATTTTCTGGGCAAGCTCAAACTCGTAGTCCATGGAGTCAGCCTCGGCGGCATGGAAAGTCTCGCAACCCGCCCCGCTGCAACAAGCCACCGGGGCATGTCAACCCACGAGCGCAGAAGGGCAGGTATCAGCGACGGGCTTGTGCGCCTGTCCGTTGGAACGGAATCCCTGCCAGATCTACTCGCAGACCTAGAACAGGCGCTCAGTGCCTGACAAGATCAGCCATGCCACACTCCAGCTTCAGCTCCCGGAAATGCATGATCCAAACCTACAGTTATGGGAGTGCACTGGGGAAAGACTTCCTTCACATTGGAGTTTCCCGCCACCTTCCTCGCGGAGTTCCTAAAACCGAATACCAACAGCGTGGCTACTTCGACCTGTGGCTTCCGGTGCTGGCACCCGATGCCAAGCTGATTCAGGAGTATCTGAAAGGCAATTTGCCACACTCCACCTTTGCCAAGCGCTACCAAATGCAAATCCGAAAAAGTGAAGCACAGGGAGTCATCGCCGTATTGGCCCATCTGGCGGAGTTCCGCCCGATTGCCTTAGGGTGTTTCTGCAAGGATGCCAAGCGCTGTCATCGCACGATTCTGGCACAAGCGATCGCTGCCCGCGCATCTGAGTTCCCGACCAATACAGACAAACCCAAAGATGCCGCACCGTCTCATCCCTCATTTGCCAGTCCACCCTGCATGCTGCACGAGTTCTCGGACAAGTGGGTATTCGGCAGTGATGATCCTGATCCCGAATGAGGCATGCAACATTGGCCGCATGACAGCCCTTTTCCACTACACTGAAAATCCTAACCTGCGTGACGGACTGAAAACCAAAATCGCCTTTCGGTTTTCCTATAAAATTGACGATCAACCCCACTCCCTTTTACCCTCGCCGCCGATTTTCTATTATTCTTTTTATCAAAACCCATATCGGAAACAAATGATCCAGCTCTAACTTCTTCTGTTTAACCCCAATCGCTGCCTGGGGCTGCCCCTCAGCAGTAATACTTCATCTGTTCTGTCAAACTACCATGATTCGCCTTCGAACCGCCCTGTACACTGCACTACTGGCTGCAACAACCGTTGTTCCCAGTACGCACGCCATCGACAACCCCGTCCTGTTCTGGAATGAACAGGCACTGAACGCCACGCGCCTCGCCCGCAATCCACCGCCGGTCAGCGCGCTCTGGTTCGGCTCATTCCACGCCGCCATCGCCGACGCCGTTACTGGCATTGAGGGCGGGTGGGAACCCTGGCTGGTGACCGAGAAGGCACCTGAAGGCGCCAACGTCGACGCCGCCATCGCCGGCGCCGCGCGCGTCATGCTTCGTGAGATCTGGGGTCAACAGGCCAATCCACACATGTTTGACGTCGCTCTCGAGCAGGCCCTTGCCAACATTCCCGACGGCCCGGGCAAGGATGCGGGTCTGGCCTGGGGCAAACACGTCGCCGAAAAAGTGCTTGAGCAGCGCTCACTCAGCGGGTTTAAGGTCGCTCCCAAATACCTGCCCAGCGATGCACCCGGCAAGTGGCGCCCAACCGCACCTGATTTCCGTTCGGGCGTCACCCCACAGATGGCCACCACCCAACCATTCGTGCTCAAGTCACCCGATCAATTCCGGGCCCCGCCACCTCCACCGGTCAACTCCAAAAAATACGCCGAGGAGTTGGAATATGTGATGCGCGTCGGTGCCCGTGATGATGCCGAGCGCTCGGAATACGATACGCTCAGCGTACCGTTCTGGGCGGATGGACTTGGCACCAGCGGTCCCTCCGGCCACTGGAACATGATCGCCACCAACATTGCACGCGACCGTGGGCTTTCCACCAGTGAATGCGCCCGCCTGTTTGCCCTGCTCAACTTTGCCGCCGCCGACGGTTTCATCACGGCATGGGACAGCAAATACCACTACAATACGGCACGCCCCGAGACCGATGCCCGCGAGCTGACAACTGACATCAATCCGCACTTCAAACCCGACCCGAATTTCATTCCCTCCATGCCATCCCTTCCCTTCCCCGCCTACACCTCTGCGCACATGACCTTCACCTCTGCTGCGGTGCGCGTATTGCAGCACTACTTCGGTACTGACGAAGTACCATTTTCTGTGACTTCCGACGGGCTTCCTGGCGTGGTGCGAAGTTATGAACGGCTCTCCGAAGCCCGTGAAGAAGTGGGCATGAGCCGCGTCTACGGTGGCATCCACTTCCCCATGGATGTTCATGAGGCCCGCACCTCCGGCAATGCCGTCGGCGACTGGGTCTTCGCACACTCCCTGCAGCCCATCGACTGAGTCACTGATCATGTCTTCGATCACCCCTTCTCCCTTCAGCCCCACACAGGAAGGCCGCATTCTTCCGTGGATTCTACGCATCGGCATCGCTGGCTGCTTCATCGGCCACGGTGCGTTTGGCATTATTACCAAATCCGGCTGGCTGCCCTACTTCGCTGTCGCTGGCATTCCCGAATCCATTGCCTGGCCCCTCATGCCCATCGTCGGTACTATGGACATCCTCATGGGCCTGTGCATACTGGTGTGGCCCTGTCGTGCCCTGCTGCTCTGGGTTGGCATGTGGGCCTTGTGGACTGCCCTGCTGCGTCCGTTTTCCGGCGAACCCGTATGGGAGGCAATGGAGCGGGCTGGCAACTACGGGGTTCCTTTTGCCTTTCTCGTCGTCGTGGGATTGAGCGGTCCGCTTTTTCAAAGGCTGCCCACCGCTTGGCCACCCCTTGATGCAAGTGCGCGCATGAGGTTTTCATGGGCATTGCGCATCACCACCGCCCTGCTCCTGATCGGCCACGCGGGTCTCGGTCTCTTCACTCAAAAAGCAGGTCTCGCCCACCACTATGAATCGATAGGACTGAGCGGCGGTATCACTCCAGCCGTGGGTGCCTTTGAGTTTTTTCTCGCATCGCTCGTGCTGCTGCGTCCCGCACCCGGATTACTAGTCGGTGTTGCGCTCTGGAAATTCGCCACCGAGTTCCTTTTCATCACCGCAGGAGCACCCTTCTGGGAAGTCATCGAACGCTTTGGCAGCTACACCGCTCCGCTCGCTCTCGCCGTGCTCATGCTTCGCGATTTCCCCGCTGCCGCCGCCCGCTCAATGGCCTGGACGACCCGTCCCTCCCCCGACAACGCAGACGGTTGATTGTTTTGAAATCCTGGGTTCAGTCTATCAACCAATCATTCATCTTATCCAACACCGTTCGTCCTACGGACTCTCTTGATCCGGCTTCGCCGGAGCAGGATACACGTCGTTTCCTCCGTGTAACAGGTTCAAAAACAATCTCTTTTGTTCCGATAGGGGTAGGGATGGCTCATTGAGTTGAGCCACCCCTCCCTCCGAACCGGACGTGCGGATCTCCCGCATCCGGCTCTCCAGTCAGTGGTTTGCTCTTCGTAGAGACTGGAT
>JBEGIR010000061.1 GCA_040224245.1 Puniceicoccaceae bacterium
CAGATGGAATGGGTAAACGTTGCAAACGATAGTGTGATAGCGCCAAGTGCTGAGTCCGTTTTCGGTTATCCTATAACGGTCGGCATATTGAAGATCGGCAGGAAATTGGCCAGGACATTGCCACCGATGACAACGCCCAGAACGACGATGAGCAACGGCTCGAGAAGGGAAGTCAGGGCGCTGACCGTATTCTCAATCTCTACATCGTAAAAGTCGGAAATTTTCACCATCATGCTGTCGATGTCGCCGGTTTGTTCGCCCGCCTGTGTCATGTGTTTGATCATGGAGGGGAAGTAAGGGGTTACCGCCAAAACTTCCGAAATCTGGCCACCTTGGCTGACAGTGCGTGAAATATCGCTGCACGCACGTTCAATGTAGACATTGTTTGCACCGGATGAGACAATTTCAAGTGATTGCAGGATGGGGACTCCACTTTTCATGAGGATGGAAAACGTTCGACAGAAACGTGAGATGCTCACCTTGCGCACGAGTTCACCAAAGATGGGAATGCGCAACAGGAGAAAGTCTTTGACCTCCCGTCCACGCGGGGTCTTGAAGAACTTGCCGAGAACCTTGAATCCGACCACGCCGCCGAGGATGAGGAAAATCACATATTTTTTGAGAAAATTGCTCAGATCGATCAGGAACTGAGTCGGTCCGGGTAACTCTGATCCAAAACTGGTGAACATCTCGGCAAAGACCGGAATCACAAAAATCAAGAGAACGTTGACGAGCACGATGGCGAACAGAATCACCGTCACAGGATAGGTCATGGCACTCTTGACCTTTTTACTGAGCTTGACGGATTCATCGAAATATTGGGCTGTTTTTTCGAGAATGTCGCCAAGGCTTCCGCTCGCTTCACCAGCTTGTACCATCGAGACAAAAAGTTTCGGAAAAGCATTTGGATACTTTGCACAGGCTTCGGAAAACGGAGTGCCACTGGTGACGTCCAGCTTCACCATGCGAATGATCACCTGAAAGTGCAGGTTTGAAGTCTGCTCCTGCAGGGCTTCCATTGCCGAGACCAGAGGCAGCCCCGCCCCGAGCATGGATGAGAGTTGCTGGGTGAAGATCGCCAGCTCTTCCAGCTTGATTTTTGCTTTTGGCGCTTTTTTTTCCGCAGCCTTGAGCTTTGCCAGACGCTGTGATTCTGCCAGACTGTTACGCTTCTTGGCACGACGCTTTGAAGGTTTGCTGGAACTGGCAGGTGAGGAGAGCGATGGCATGCAGGTATTTCGTGAAAGTTGCTATTACATATCAACCCGAAACGTTCGAATGCAACCGGTTTTGATGGATTGGACTTTGGAGGGCACGAATGGACCTGTGAAAAATCAAACTACATTCGCTTTCTCTGTTGACAGAAGCAGAGGCAAACGATTCTGTTTTCAGCTTTGCCGCGGGTATAGTTTAGTGGTAAAACCTCTGCCTTCCAAGCAGATGATGTCGGTTCGATTCCGTCTACCCGCACCAACTTTGTCTCGTCCGTCCTTGTTCCCTTGCTCACTTTACGCTGTGAGTGCAAATTCTGTACAAGCAATCCACCATTTCATGAAGGTTGCGACCCTGTATCGCGTCAGTCTGTCCGCACGACCCAGGTTGTGGAATGTTCATGCATTTCATCAATAAACAGGGTTATGGAGTTTGTAGATCAGTCGGTGCTGTATCGCCGAAAGGACGGCGAGTGGCAAAGTGGAACGATCGTTCATTTTTCGACGAACCATCTGGTACTTGAGATTTATGGTTCGGGTCATGAAATTCGGTTGAATGAGGTATATGATTCCGTCCGGGTTTTGCATGGAGAGGCTTTGTTCTATAATGGACGTGGTGTCGTAAGCGATCTCGTGGAAGCCTCCTCAACCCTGCTCCTGGTCTTCTATCTGCCAGACAGTTGTATCGCAGTCGCCCCGCAGGAGAACGAGGCAGATATGCAATTTGCATGTGAACAGTTCCTCACGCGTTATGTGGAGGAACTCAAATTACCCATGCGCCTGCAGCAGCATCTGTTTCAATTTGCAGATGAATTGTCGCAGATCCTTTTGGGACTTCGCGGTTCCTGTATTTCGCAGGGTGTGCATCTGACGGAGGCGAATGGCAGAAGAAATGATCTGAACGGGGAGAGTCAGCCGTGGCGGGAGAGGCCTGTGATTCTGAGTGTTCTGGAGCATGTTCAGAAGCGCTTCCTTCGGCTCAATCACTACTTGAAGCAGTGTGGGGAAACCGAACGGGTGCAGGTTGGGGCATTTTTCAAACGCCATCTGTTCCCCTTGAGTTCACGCTCCCGGTTGTTTCGGTATTTCCATTCTGCCCGACGGAGTTTTTACTTCAACCACGAACTGCTCTGTCTGTTGCAGTCGGAGCAACTGGAGGATGCAGAAAGCACACGCGGACAATTGCTCGATGCCTTTTTCAAGGCGACTGCCTGCTTTGAAATGTATGAACAACGCTGCCTTCACTGGGTGGCTGAAATCCGTGATCAGTTGAATCGTCAGCCGGGAACACTGCGACTGCTCATGCTTGGAACCGATCTCACGCCGGAACTGCTTACCCGTGAATTGAGTGCTGCGCAATGCTCGCGAATTCACATGGATGTTTATTGCATGCCGGACGAATGTGAAGCGTCGTTTGTGCAGCGCATGGACAAGCTGTTGCAGGAGGGACATGCGCTGCCGGGCATTCGGTTGATCCGGCAACCGATCCGGACAATGCATGCGGGGTACTTTCAACAGGTCACAGGTGAATTTGGAACCTACCATCGCATCCTTTCGACCAGTCTGTTCGAGTCGCTTTCGGAGAAATCTGCGGCTTACCTGCTTGGGTTTTGTGCGCAATTGCTCGAAGAGAGAGGTGAACTTCAAATTTTTGTTTCACCTCCGGTTTACTGCCCTGTTCGAGAGCATTGGTTGCTTTGGTTTGGTCAAAACTGTGAGATTGAGGCCTGGAAACGGTACCTTCCTCTGCCTGTGCGCAGTGAACAGCGGCAGTTGCCATATGGGCATTTGACGGTATTTGGGTCGACTTCTGCAACCTCCTGAACTGGAGTAGACTTCGTAAGGTTCATGCAGCGAGAAAAGGTCAAGATTTTGTATGTGGATGATGAGGACTCCTGGCGCAGCACTTTCCAGCGCGACATGTCGGAAGTCTATGAAGTCATCACCGCGCGGAATGCAGAGGAGGGTTGGGAATTGCTCAACCGTCACGCCCGCGAGATTGCAGTGCTGATTTCGGACCAGCGAATGCCAGGTCGTCCTGGCATCGAACTGCTCAAACAGGCAAGGGCTTATTATCCCAAGATCGTACGCATCATCGCCACGGGACTTTCGGAAGGCAACTTGTCTGTGCATGCAACGAATCTGGGTTCGCTCTACCACCACATTGGAAAACCGTGGAACACCGATGAACTCAATGCTATCGTCAAGCGTGCGGTTGATGTCTATCAATTGCGCAGGGAACGAGATCATTTGCTTGAACGAAAATTGTCGACGATCATGCGCAAAAATCTCGAATCCAAGCTGCAGTGCCTGCTGGTGTTCGGGGTTGCGCACAAGGGGTCGATTCATCGTGCCATGGACGCCTTTTCCACATACCTGCAAGGCATCACTGTAGATCCGGGGCAATTGTCTGACTATCGCACGGTATTCAGGCAGGCGCAGAGCGAGTTGAATTGCCTCTTGTCCAATCTGGGCATTGCTCAATCCCTTTATGATCTACCTGACCAGCTTCGAGCCGTTGGCAGCGACTCTGCTGTTGATGTGAGGCGGGTTTTGCTTGGAGCGCGGGATAGCTGTAATCAGGTCATCTATTCCGTGCGCAGTGCTCCAGCGGGCCGACCGGAGCAGCGAAGTGCGGCGGAACAGTTGTTGGTGGAGCGGCTATTGGAACTGATTCAGTGCTGGGTGGGAGATCAGCGCGATCAGAAGTTACTGGAGATCTCGGAACCCGTTCAAGGATGTTCGGAGTCGTCTGGGCAAGGTGAAATGTTCCATCTCCGGATCTGTGACTATCGCGATCCGGATCCACTGCCTGAAGATCACGACGATCCGCGTTTCAATGGCATCAATCTGGACGAATCGAGAGAGTTGGCGTGGGTGAGGTTCCTTCTTTCGATTTATCATTTTGGAGGATCCATTCAAGTCGTTCATCTTTCGCGATCACGATTACAGATTCTGATGCGTCAATTTGATCCACAAGCGAAGCAGGAGATGACGCCTTCTGGGCTGGCCTCTGACCTTATCCTGAAATTTGAAACCTGGAACCATGCCCCCAAGCCTGACCAACCCATCAAATCCGATGTCTGATATTCACTCAAACCTGTCGCAACGGGTGCTCGCTGCTTCGATGGAGCTGCGGGACTCCGTGAATGGCATGCAATTTGCAGAACCTACGACACATGTGTATAATCCGTTGGACTATGCGTGGGAACCTTACGCTGACTATGTGCAGAAGTTTGCACACCCGAACGTGGATGTGGTGTTTCTTGGCATGAATCCGGGA
The DNA here is from genome assembly GCA_040224245.1 of Puniceicoccaceae bacterium. Lineage (NCBI taxonomy): Bacteria > Pseudomonadati > Verrucomicrobiota > Opitutia > Puniceicoccales > Puniceicoccaceae > Puniceicoccaceae bacterium. The sequence goes on from JBEGIR010000061.1 coordinate 4,495, forward strand.
CCCTGGGGCATGGCACAGGTGGGCGTGCCCTTTGGGGAAATTGAGGCGGTCCGGAATTGGATGGGGGTGCAGGGGACTGTCACGCGACCGCAGTATGAGCATGCAAAGCGTCCCATCGATGGTTTTGCATGCCAGCGTTCAGAGGTAAGCGGAAGAAGGCTCTGGGGATTGTTTCGTGATCGATTTGGCAGCGCGGACAAGTTTTTCCAAAACCATTTTGTTCTGAATTACTGTCCATTGGTGTTTATGGAAGCGAGCGGGCGCAACCGGACTCCGGATAAGCTGAGCGCACCGGAACGACAACAGCTCCATGAAGCGTGTGATGCGCATTTGCGCAAGGTGGTGGAATGGATGCAACCCTCCTGGCTGATAGGAATTGGCAAGTTTGCGGCATCACGTGCGGTTGAGGCTGGGTTGGCTCCCGGTGTGAACGTCGAATGGATCTTGCATCCGAGTCCGGCGAGTCCTGCCGCGAATCGGGATTGGGCGGGAATGGCTGAGCGCAAGTTGATTGATATCGGAGTGTGGTCTGATCGTTAACGGGGCAGTGGCGTTGTGCTGATCAACAGGGCTGTACATGCACAGAATGCGTTGTTTGCGCTCTGCAGGTGATTTTGATAGATTTTTAAGGTAAACATCCCGCGATCGTGCCGATAATACTACTCGATGATAAAGAATGCTCAGGAGTGGGGAGATTTTACGGAGTGGTTGAATCGAATCCATGAAGGAATGGAGTGTGAGCGTGCTGATTCCATGTCGGTGAACGCTGAGACCAAAGTCGCCCAATCCTCGCTTGTGCGGTTTCTGAAGTCCCTGCATCAATGGGTGAAACAAGTGGAATCCGCTCCATTGACAACGTGGCGTGATGAATTGGGAGTGCGTGGATTTGTATTTCCCGCAGAGTCGATTCTGCCAGATGCCAGCATCACTCGCCAGCTGTGGAGGTTGTTGCATGCTTTGGGAGGAATGGGAATTGCGCTGACCAACACGGATCACCTCTGTGATCGGGAGTTGTACCGCCTGCTGGTGCACGATCTTTTGAACCGTTCCGTGCCGCAAATGTCAGATGGCGTTTCGCGTTCAGTCGTTCTGGATGTTGTGGGTCTTCAAGTTCAGGAAGACCCCGTCCCCTGGTTGCGGTATTATGCAAGCAATCGCGAGCGCATGGAATGGGCCAAGCAAAACCCGGGGAAAGGCCTGCCTGCACCTTCGGAAACACCCTATGCCAGAGACAGCCAACTGCCGGGTCGCTGATGGTGGATCCGAGCGAATGCCCGGGAATCTGCTCCAGAGTAGTCGAAAGGCGTGAGTGACTGATGTTTCTCGCTACTCAATAACGAGTCAGTAAGGTTCAATTGCGGTTGAATTTTCTCCCTCTTCGTTGAAACTGGCTTCAGTAAAAACATGAAAGATAAAACCTTATCGGATTTGGTTGCTCCGAATCCCCCGAAATCGTACAAAAACCTCGACTTCCTCAACAGTCACGATGCACGCAGCATTCGCGTGCTTTGTGAACTCATCGAACCGGATCAGCGCTTCCGCAATGAAAAGGTGCAGAATACCGTCGTCTTTTTTGGCTCGGCCCGCTCGGTTGATTCGACCCGGGCTGCTGAAAAATCCGAAGCATTGCTCAAGCAGGCCGCAGAGGAGTCCGATTTGAATAAACGGGAGGTGCTCGAAGCAAATGCATCTTACGTGCGCAAATTGGCGGCCTACTACGATGCCGGAGTCGAACTCGCGCGCCGTGTCACAGCCTGGTCATTGCGTCTGGAAAATGAAGCCGACCGATTCTACATCTGCTCGGGGGGTGGTCCCGGCATGATGGAGGCTGCAAACAAGGGAGCGCACCTCGCTGGTGGAAAATCCATTGGTCTGGGCATCAGTTTGCCCTTTGAACAGCATCTTAATCCTTACTGTACGCCTGAGTTGAGTTTCGAATACCACTACTTCTTCACGCGCAAGTATTGGTTTCTTTACCCGGCAAAAGCACTTGTGGTCTTTCCCGGAGGATTCGGAACCATGGACGAACTCTTCGAATTGCTCACATTGATCCAGACACACAAGATTCAGAAAAAAATGCCCATCCTGCTTTTTGGGAAAGACTTTTGGAATGACATTCTCAATTTTGATGCCTTTCGGAAGTGGGGTGTCATCTCTGACTTTGATCTCGAGTTGTTCCGCATCGTTGATGACATTGATGAGGCCGAGCGTTACCTGATCGAACAGCTGGAGACCCACTTTCTGCCGAATTCCCGTTGATTTACGATACGCCGAGAGTGAGCCGCACCTTGCCGAATGCCTCGACAGCGCGTTCGAGTTGTTCGGGGGTGTGAGATGCTGATATCTGCAGGCGGATGCGGGCTTTGCCCTTGGGAACGACCGGATAGTAGAATCCGATGGCATAAATGCCGTGTTCCAGGAGCTCTGCGGCGTAGCGTTGAGCGAGTGTGGCCTCTCCGAGCATTACGGGCACGATGGGGTGTGTGCCGGGCACGATGTCGAATCCGGCCTCCTGCATCGCGGATCGGAACTGGCGGGTGTTTTCCCAAAGCTGCTGTCTCCGATCATCTGAGTGTTCCATCAAATCGATGCAGCGCAGGCTTGCTGCAACGATTGCTGGCGCGAGGGAGTTGGAAAAAAGATAGGGTCGCGAGCGCTGTCGCAGCAACTCGACGATCTCGCGGCTCGCTGCTGTATAGCCGCCGCTGGCTCCCCCCAAGGCTTTACCGAGGGTGCCGGTGATCACCGAAACCCGCCCCATGACCTCGCAGTGTTCGTGAGTTCCGCGTCCATTGGCTCCCATAAAGCCCACAGCATGGGAATCATCCACGATGACCCGTGCGTGGTATTGCTCGGCAAGCTCGCAAATGCCGTGCAGGTCAGCGATGATGCCGTCCATGGAAAAGACACCGTCGGTGACGATCCATTTGTAGCGTGCACCATCCCGTTGTGCGGCCTGAAGGCAGGCTTCGAGTTCGCTCAGGTTATTATTGGCATAGCGGTAGCGCTTGGCCTTGCACAGGCGGATGCCATCGATGATGGAGGCGTGGTTGAGTTGGTCGCTCACGATGGCATCCTCTTCGTTGAGCAAAACTTCGAAAAGACCGCCGTTGGCGTCAAAGCAGGAACTGTAGAGAATGCTATCCTCCATTCCGAGGAAGGCGGCGATGCGTGCCTCGAGTTGTTTGTGCTGGGTCTGGGTGCCGCAGATGAAGCGCACGCTGGAGAGTCCGAACCCGAACTGATCGTAGCTCGCCTTGGCTGCGGCAATCAACTCGGGGTGATTGGCAAGTCCCAGGTAGTTGTTGGCACAGAAGTTCAACACCGTTTTACCGTTTGCCAGCTTCACTTCAGTGCCCTGGGGGCTTTGGATCGGGCGCTCGGATTTGAAGAGTCCATCGTTTGTGATGGCTCCAAGTTCGCTCTGGATGAAATCACTGTAGTCCATGATGCAGGAGGAATCAGTGACTCCAGTCGAGGATCACTTTTCCGGATTGTCCGGAGCGCATGACCTCAAAGCCCTTTTCAAATTCGGTATAGGGAAAGCGGTGCGTGATCACGGGCGAGATGTCGAGTCCGCTCTGGATCATCGTCGTCATCTTGTACCATGTTTCAAACATTTCCCTGCCATAAATCCCTTTGATGGTGAGCATGTTGAAGATCACCTTGTCCCAGTCGATGTTTGGTTTTTTGGAGTAGATACCGAGCAGGGCGATTTTGGCTCCGTGTGCGGCGTGGTCGATGATGGTGTTGAGCGCTTGAGGGGCACCGGACATTTCCATGCATACATCAAATCCCTCGACGATGCGCAGCTCCTTGCAGACATCCGAGAGCGTGGTTTCAAGCGGGTTGATCGCACGGGTAGCGCCCATTTGACGTGCAAGTTCAAGTCGGGAGGAGTTGATATCGGTAACCACAATCCAGCGTGCACCGCAATGCTTGGCCACCGCAACAGCCATGCACCCGATGGGACCTGCGCCCGTGATCAGGACGTCTTCGCCGACCAGCGGAAAGGAAAGGGCGGTGTGCGTGGCATTGCCAAAAGGATCAAAGCAGGATAAAATCTCCAGCGGAATGTTGGGATCTGCCAGCCACACGTTCGCCTGGGGAAGGGCGAGATACTCAGCAAAAGCGCCGGGACGGTTGACGCCAACTCCGCGGGTATTGCAGCACAGGTGGCGTTGACCAGCCATGCAATGGCGACAGGTGCCGCAGACGATATGGCCTTCCCCGCAGACGAGGTCTCCGGGTTTGTAGGCAGTCACGCTCGATCCGACAGCGTGGATTCGTCCCACAAATTCATGTCCTACGGCCATGGGAACCGGGATGGTCTTTTTGGCCCATGCATCCCAGTTATAGATGTGCACATCGGTGCCGCAGATGGAGGTTTTGATGATCTTGATGAGGACTTCCTCCGGACCGAATTCGGGTTCGGGAATCTCCTCAAGCCAAAGACCCGGGCGGGCTTCTTTTTTGACAAGTGCTTTCATGGCTTAGGGGCACGTGGGTGCCCAGTGGAACACATGCTAGTGGTTCAATTTCGTGAAATCAATCACGTCCCCATTGGGTTGAAAGAAATGTCCAGGCATCGAAATGCATGAATCGGTATTGCGACGCAGGAGGAGTATGGGGTTGGCTCAGCCGTGTTCTGCGATCACTGCGGCGCCGATGATGCCTGCGAGGTTTTTCAGTTCAGCCATCTTCACCGGAGTCTGGATATTGAGATGTTTGACAAATTTTTCCGGTTTTTTGGAAACCCCTCCCCCGATTACAAACACTTCCGGACTGAAAAGGTGCTCAAGATGGGCGAGATAGCATTCGAATCGTTTGGCCCACTCCTTCCACTTCAGATCGTCGCGTTTTCGTGCGGCGTCTGAGCAAAACGATTCGGCATGGCCGTGTTTGGGTAGGATGAGGTGTCCGAGTTCAGTATTGGGCACAATGCCACCATCGACCATCAGGGCTGTGCCAAGCCCTGTTCCCACTGTGATCAGAAAGACGGTGCCGCGGTATTGTTTGCCTCCCCCAAAACGCTGTTCAGCAATGCCGACGGCGTCCGCATCATTGATGACATGGGCCTTGCAACCCGTATACTGCTCAATGACATCAGCGTCGTTCGTGCCGATCCAGTCATCGTGAACATTTGCGGCGCTGTAGGCAATGTTGTGGCGAATGATCGCCGGAAAGGTTGCGCCGATCGGTCCCTTCCATTTGAAATGGTTTACCAGCTCAGCGAGTGCTTTGCCAACGGCACCTGGAGTGGCTGGTTTGGGTGTGGGAATGCGGTGCCGTTCCGTCAGGAGTTGGCCGTTTGTCACGTCGACAATGGCGCCTTTGATTCCGGAGCCACCGATGTCAATACCAAGAATATCCATGTGTTTAGTGGGGATACGCGGCAAAACTACCACGAGGTCAGAGGCAACCAAATCATGTTTTTCGATGTGCGCAACCCGAAGCTGCGTTGCCTCCGCATTTTTGCAAAGTCATGGCAGCTGGCGCACAGAATTCATCGTGGACTACCGATTTTTGGGGTGTCATTCCTGGGATGTCATTTGCTCTGGGCAAAACGACGGTAGTCGCTGGGAGTGAGATGCTCGATGTTTCGGAAATGTTGGTTAAAGGATCGTTGGCTTGGGAATCCGCAAAGCTCGCCAATTTGTGCAATGGAGTGCGATGTGTTTCGCAAGAGAGCTTTGGCGTGTTCGATGCGGCATTGCGTGAGATATTGCAGGGGAGTCATGTGGAGCACTTGGGCGAAAAGGCGTTCGAGCGTTCGTCTTGAAAGCTGGTTTGCGCTTGCAATGTCCGTGATCGTGTGGCTCTCGGCAGCATGAGACTGCATCCAGCGTAGTGTTCGTTCGAGGCGAGGTTCCATGCAGAGCACCGAATCGGTACTCTGACGTTCAATGATGCCAACGGGTGGGATCGAATGGATGTCTGGTGCGGGAAGCCTTTTTGAATGAAATGCCTGATGCAGGATCGTTCCCGCTTGAAACCCGATGGCGCGCGTGGGAAGTGCGATGCTGGAGAGCGGTGGAGTTGCCATACGGCATTCAGAATCGTCATTGTCGACCCCGAGGATGCAGACGTCTTGTGGGATGCGGTAGCCCAGGTGGCGGCAGGTTGCTGCGAGATGACGCCCGGGGAGATCATTGGAGCAGAGAATGGCGACGGGAGGTTGCAGGGTTTTCATCCACTTTCGAACGGATCGCTCCATTCGATCCCAGTCCACATTCCAGGGAGTTTCGCGGACAAAACCGTCGTGAAGGCATGAAACCCGGATGTTGCGCTGCCTCAAGATCTCGGAAAATCCGCTCTCACGCAGTCGAGAGAACATGGCATTGGCACTGCCGAAGTAGCCAAAGTTGTGGTAGCCAAGTTTGAGAAAATATTGGGCAGCAAGACGTCCAACCTCGGAATGGTCAACGTCAACCACAGGAAAGGGTAGCTCTCCGATGGTGAGTGTCACGTTGACTACGGGCACTCCAAAGTCCTGAAGGGAAAGTGCGAATTCCCGGTCAAAGACGTGGGCGATGATGCCGTCAGGCTTCCAATGGAGCAGGCTATCGGAAAAGGAACGATGGGAAGGGCCGTCCCGGAATGACCAGTCCATGTGGTGTTCTTCGGCAAAATCAAGAATTCCGGACAGCACTCCCCTGCAGTAGCCGAGTTCCTGCCCGAGCAACAGGGCTATGCGACGCTGTTTCATGGCGGATTGAAGGTAGGGAATTTGAGGTGAATGACAAGATTTTGTGGCGCAAAACTGCGAAAGAATGTCGTGAAATCGTGTGGCGAAAGTCGGTTTCCGATGATATGCTCTTTGTGTTTTCTTCCCCCGCTTCTGTATCTGTATTACTCCCCATGAAAATTTATTTGGTCGCCAGTGGAGACAGCCGTCTGTCCGCCAACCAGAAATGCTGGCCTGCGCAATTGGAAATGGAGAACCAGCTCTGCGACCTGATTGCGGACATGGGACATGATCTGCTCAGGGCACACGCCTATGATCCCGTGGAGCGGCATGGGTTTCTCTGTAGTCAGCGGCAGGGCATGGATGTGTTTGCATCGATGGATCCTGACATTCCGGTGATTGTAGCGGAGAGTGTTTGGCAGTACAGTCACCATGTTTTGCCGGGGCTGTCGACACATAGAGGTCCCATCCTCACGCTCGCAAACTGGTCGGGAACTTGGCCGGGACTGGTCGGTATGCTCAATCTGAATGGCAGCCTGACCAAGGCCAATATTTCCTATTCGACCCTGTGGGCCGAAGATTTTCGCAGTGAAGACTTTCGTTCCGCCTTGCAAGCCTGGTTGCAGGATGGGACGTACGAACACCAGACCCCACATGTATCGCCGTTCTTGCCGGATCGGGTAGAGCCGGAGCTTGTCTCCGTCGCTGCCAGGCTGGCGGAAGAACTGATTCGCAGGAAGGCGATCATGGGTGTTTTTGATGAAGGTTGCATGGGCATGTTCAATGCCATTATTCCGGATGAGCTGTTGCATGCGACAGGCGTGTTCAAGGAACGTCTGTCACAGAGCGCCTTGCTTGCTGCGATGGAGCAGGTGAGTGATGTGGAAGCCGAGGAAGTTGTGGCATGGTTGGAAGCCCGAAAATTTAAATTCTGTTACGGCAGTAATCCGGAGGAGGATTTGACGCCGGATCAGGTTCTCAATCAGGCAAAAATGTATGTTGCGGTCTGTCGCATGGCGGATGAGTTTGGCTGTGATGCGGTTGGGATACAGTACCAACAGGGTCTCAAGGACATGTGTTGTGCCTCAGATTTGGTGGAAGGGTTGCTCAATGACACGATTCGGCCCCCGGTGCATAATGCAAAGGGTGAGGTGATTCGGAGTGGTCGTGCGATCCTGCATTTTAACGAGGTCGATGAATGCGCGGGACTTGATGCACTTCTGATTGAGCGAGTGCATCGAGCACTCCATCAACCGGTGGAAACCACGTTGCATGATCTGCGATGGGGGGATTGGGACTCAAGCGGCACGGTACAGGATTATGTCTGGGTATTTGAAATCAGCGGAGCGGCACCCGCTTCTCATCACATAGGCGGCTATGCGGGTTCTACTGGCGAACGACAGCCAGCAATGTATTTTCCAAAGGGAGGCTCCACGCTCAAGGGCATTGCCCGTCCCGGTGAGATTGTTTGGAGTCGCATCTTTGTTGCGCAGGGTCAACTGCACCTGGACATTGGAAGGGCAAGGGTGGTTGAGTTGCCCGAGCGGGAAACGCAGCGTCGTTGGCATGCAACGACCCCGCAGTGGCCAATCATGCATGCTGTGCTTCAGGGGATAAGCCGGGACCAAATGATGGCCCGCCACAAATCCAACCACATTCAGGTGGTGTACGCCACGGATGCAGAAGCGGCGGATCGCTGTCTGCGCACAAGGGCAGCATTTGCGCATCAGCTGGGGATTCAGGTGCACCTTTGTGGGGTTACACTCTGAACCCGACGTTTTAGGATTTTCGTATCACTGTGTTGTTTGTTTCAGGGTGAACAAACGGGGCTGGAACAGTGGGTGTTCCAGCCCTCACTATTTGGTAAGAGTCTCTACTGGAGAGGGTTACTGTCATGGCTGTACGATGATGCGCAGGGAATATACTTAGAAGTTGTTTTTTGTGTAACGTGATTGTCACATTTAACTCATTGACTGAAAGGCATTTAAGGAAGCGCCAAAAGATTTTTTCTGAAAAGGTATTGACGGTGGGAAAAGAGGGGATTGTATGGGCGTTTTTCCCGACCTGGGTTGGGAAGTTCTTTGGACAGTGAAGGAGG
>JBEGIR010000062.1 GCA_040224245.1 Puniceicoccaceae bacterium
GTCAGTGCAAATGATTCAGGATTTTGGATTCTCGAACTGGAACGACGCTCCGAATTCTCCCGAATTCGGCTACGCTTGACAGGGAGCTTGGGAGCGTGAGGAGGGAGAGTCCGGATTCTACCGATTTCGCTAGTGGAGGTGTAAAAAGGTTTTGTGTCCCCGACCCGTCGGGGTTTGTGCAGTCCTGATGGATCAGAGCGTTTTTGAGTTCGGCATCTGCCGAACGGTGTGTTGTGAATCCAGGATTCAGTATCTAATACAATCATTCGTTTGAAACCGGAACTGCAGTACTGTCAGGGATTGTGCGGTGTCAGCAGATGACATACCCAACGGCCCCGCAAACCACTTGCCAGTGAAAACGGAACTGCTCAAACTCAGAGGCATGAATGTCGGCATATACATCTACGAGAATGCGGAGGTCCTCGACTTCTCCGGCCCCTTTGAAGTCTTTGCAACGGCCTCCCGTCTCCACGATGGCAAAGCCCCCTTCGACACCTTTCTGGTCAGTGAAAACGGAGGAACTGTCACCGCACGTGCGGGATACCGTGTGAATGCTGCCTATAGCCTTCATAATCACCCCTCGCTCGACGTGTTGCTCGTCGTCGGGGGTCTGCACGAAGGCGAGCTGACGAAGCCCGGAGTCATTCGATGGATCGCCCAGCAAGCCGAATCTGCTCACCTCGTCGCTTCCGTCTGCACAGGGGCCTTCCTGCTCGCCGAAGCCGGCCTGCTCAGCGGACGCAGCGTCACCACTCACTGGGAAGACCTTCCCGACTTTCGCAAACGCTATCCCCACCTGGATGTTCGCGAAGGCATTCGCTGGGTCGACGATGGCAATCTTGTCACCTCTGCGGGCATCTCCGCTGGCATTGACATGAGCCTCCACCTCGTTGCCAAACTTCACATCTCGATCTTGCTGAACGCACTGCTCGTCAAATGGACTTCCACTGGACGCGCGAAGGCATCACCACCGCAAGCACCTCCAACCGATTCTGAGTGCATCCCGATATTTTTGCAGTGACTTCGATGTCATTCTCACTATCCTCTCATGCAAGGAAATGCGGGATGTCATCTTCATCCATGCGTTTGCTCCCAAGCTCCAAACCCATCCACAAGAACCTCATGAAAACCTTATTCTTGTTCCCCTTCATCCTGCTCACCATCGCACTGCCTGCGCAGGCCTCCCCAAACGTTGAATTCTACCGGGATTTTCTCGATCCGAATGCAGCTGACTATCCCCAACGCCGAGCGGAGGCACTCTCCAAGGCACGGTACCAGCCAAAAATGCAGAGTGATCGCATTCACGAATATGTCATTTCGAGTGACCTGGCCTACATGAGTACCGCCACCAGTTTTCGTGATCTGTGGAAGTTGAGATACCAGGCAAAGTGGGAGCCGGAAATCTTGCTGGCGGTAGCGGACACCGCTCGATTCTACATCCAGTATTGCGACACCGACATCGAAATGGGCTTTAGCCAAGATGTGGGGGTGCTACACCACATCCTGCAGCAATTGAGAGATTCCGATGGATTGAAAGCCAAATTGGCTTTTCGTGATCTAGCAGCAGCAATCCGAGAAGTGAAGAACAGGCGTGCGTTTGAAACGCGTCGGCAGGAGAATGAGAGCACGATCAAGACAGAGATGAACGAACAGATGTTGGACCTACGGGGAACGCTGGACCAAAATTTTCGTAAGGCGCTCATGAAAGCACTCATGAAAAGCGCTCAAAATCTGCGAAATCGCCTATGGCAAAGCCCATCCTTTGTCGGGTATGCCATACCACTGCACGCCAGCCACCACTCGGTTTGATCTGCTGCAGTCGGGCAACACGTCAAGCCCAACACCATCGCCTCATCTGTCTTCATCCAGAAATCCGTGGACCAAATGCTTTCTTTCTAAACCACAGATTTATTAGATGGGCACAGATGCGATTGACATCACCGATTACCCATCGCCCAACCCAACCCCGTTTTCGTCGAATCTGCCTCAAGGCATGCTAAGCGAACCCTGGGAACGTCCCTCTCCCAAGACTTGAGAGAAAGAGAAGAGTCCAAAAATCAACACGGGCCGGATACATCTGATCACGTTGTTCCACTGCCTCCAACAAGCTTTGCAATTGACTTGTCGATGCCATTCGCAGAGCCTCAATACGCTTACCCAATACCTCCAATGCACTCTTTTTTCCACGGCCACCCAGCAGCTTGTGAAACCCCAGGTAAGATTCAGTTTTTCTTCACACCCTGAGTAGGATCGATCCGGCCAGTTTCCAATCCCAAGGTGGCCGCCTTTTTCACTGAAATCCTCCTTTGGTTAGCGACATTCCATACAACTCCAGCCAGTGCTCCGTGCTGACCATCGCATAAGGCTTTCACGGTATGCAAAAGAATGAATTACACCTCTGAACTCAAACCAAAGGCGATCAAGGACCTGAGATCGATCCCGTTGAAGGAAAGGGAACGAATCTTGGCTCGTGTTGATCTGCTCGAAGACGGTTTGCAGGGTGACGTGATAAAACTCACAAATCACACCCCGGAATATCGGATGCGGAGTGGCAAGTATCGGGTATTGTTCGAGATTGAAGAACACAAAATTGTGATCTACCGTGTTTTGCATCGAAAGGAGGCATATTTATGAGTATTCATCCACAAGTCATTGAAAAAGATGGAAAAAAAGAATTTGTAGTCCTACCCTACGAAGAGTTTTTGGCGATCAAAGAGAATCTGGAGGATTACGAAGATCTGAAGGAATTGAGAGAAGCCAAGGCTGCGGAGGCAGATGCTCCGTCGACTCCTCTTAGCGATATTCGCGCTGAGCTGCTCTCCGATTAAGCATTTCCAGCCGCAGCTATCAACGCCTTTCGAGGCGATGGCAGGGGGTCAGACGCGTATGATAAAGATTTTTGTCTGTTTTTTGGGGTTTTCCCCGAATCCCCTAGTAACTTAGGATCTGCCTCAAGGCATGCTAAGCGAACCTTGGGAACGTCCCTCACCCAAGACTTGAGAGAAAGAGAAGAGTCCAAAAGACCACACGGGCCGGATACTTCCGCTCACGTTGAACCACCCCTCAAACAAATGCACGGGAATGAGAGAAATGAAAACAGTCAGTGCAAATGATTCAGGATTTTGGATTCTCGAACTGGAACGACGCTCCGAATTCTCCCGAATTC
>JBEGIR010000063.1 GCA_040224245.1 Puniceicoccaceae bacterium
GCATCTTGTGAGGTAACTGAGGTCTCCGGCTAGCGAAGACCCTACGTTTCTGTTCAGTGAACAAAACCAGAACCAGTATGAGAGGCCCTCCGTCGCTCTACGAGCTATGGCGGGCAGCCTTCGCCAAGACTCCGCACTGGCAGAGCCAGCCGTAGCCTTGGCGAAGCATGGTGGAGGTGGCGGGAGTCGAACCCGCGTTCCCGGGGTTTTCGAAGATGGCGTCTACACGTTTAGTCGGTTCTTTGATGTCGCGCATGGAGCGTGAATCGACACACTCTCCGTTTGCCAGTGTCTGAAAATGTCGGTATTTCATCCCAGACACAAGATGAGCACCCTTGCCTGCTGAATGACGCCCAGACCTCCTTAGCAGGTATCAGGAGCTAGACGTGACTGAACTTATGCAGCCATGGGAAGATAATCTTCTTCATTTATTGTGTTGGTGACCTTTTTACGGAGCCAAGTCACCACCTCCGACGTGCAACCAAGTCCTACGGCCCAGGGTCGAATCCAAAACACCCCCAAAAAATGGATTCGCAATCCGGTGTTATTGCCGGATTGGATTTTTTCAGGTTACTGATTCACACTGGTAAGTTCCATCTTCTTGTCGATATTTGCCAAGACGAGAACAACACCCTGTTGTGATGTAATTTTCATCTATGAAGTACCAAAAGTCGATGGATGACCGAAATGTTAGCGTTACAAAACCTGTAAAAGAACGAATCTTGCACCCTAAAGTGCAATGACGTAACGAAAACACTCTCAGATCGATTGCGCTTACGCAAGTGTATTCAGCATGGTGCCCAATTTCTGGGCTACCTCTTGCTGAGAGGTCGGGAGATTGGCTTCGAAGACCTGACGCGGGAAGTCCGCAGAGCGCACTTGGGTGCGGCCATCGGGATAGAAGGGATTGCCCAGTACACGCTCAATCTCCGGTTTGAGCTTGGGCGCAATCCGGGTTTTGTATTCCAGCGCGGGATCCATCGGAGCGCCAGTATATCCTGAAATTCCGTTCATGATGATCCTAACAGGTTCAGCCAAGTAAAAATCATAGGCAAACGCAGCTCGGCGTCAAGCAAGCGGTCTGTTTTTGGAAAGGGAGAGGCAGGCATGCGCGTGTGGGGTTTTTTCGAGTTCATGAGTTTCGCCTGGAGGCAAAGTGTAGACTTGCCCCAAAAAGAAGGGCCTCCGGCTGGTGCTGGAAGTGTCTCCCATAGCGACGCAGCCGAAAGGCCCTCTTGTTTCTCATGCCTGAAAAGGGCTCCTCACTTCCCTTTCCAGATTCTCTCTCTATCTATTGTCCTCTCTCCCCCGGCTGCAGCGCATTCCTGCGAATGGCACAGCCAGAAAAATGCTTGAAGGCAGATGGGATTCCAAGGTCCGGCACTGCCTGTTTCTCCTTCATTATCGTCTGGATGAGTTGCGGATAAAGCACGAAAAGCAGGGGTTTGATGCATTTTAAATTCCCTCACAATGCGTTCACGAAAATTTTACAACTGAGTGCAGATCTGCCACTTGCGGTGAAGATAAGCATCGCTCCGATGTAAAATTCTGTTACATTCAGTCGTTCATGAAACCCCGAACTTCGTTTCCCCAGTTTCGGCAAATCGAAGAACGCCTGCGCTCGATTGGAACCCTGGCAGACTACGATCCGATCTTCGATGTGGTTCGCGAACAGTTTTTGCGGGAGATCAACCATCACCTGACCTCGCTGACATCGAGCAACGGAAATCTTCCCGATGCGGTGGGGTCCGATGGCTGCGATGCTGGCTGCCGTGAGCAGTTGAAAGCAAAATACCTTGAGATTGGCAAAGAGCATGCGGTCATGCAGCTGCTGTTCGACATGACACGGGGGGAGCTGCGCATGGACGGGGTGCGGGTGCTGGCCGAAATCCTGTTTGGCAGCGCGCAGATGCGCGATACCGAGATTGCGATCCGCAACTCGAGCGGGAAACGCAAGCAGGCGACGAGTCCGGATACGATAGAACGGGAGCTGGAGCACCTGCTCAAGAAATTCAGCGACGGGTTGAAGCGGAAAAAAGCACACCCGATCCTGTTGGCGACAGAGCTGCACCATGGATTTACCCTGATTCATCCGTTCAAGGACTGGAATGGACGCATCGCGCGGCTGATCCTGAATGTTTCCCTGATGAAAGCGGGCTATCTTCCGGTGCTGATTCGTCGCGCCGAGCGCCGCAGTTATTATGAGGCACTGGAAGCTGCAGACTATGGCGACCTGGAGCCGCTGATTCTATTCCTTGCAGAAAAGGAACTCGAATCGATCGAATCCTTTACCAGCAGTGCGGAATTTCTTTCGATCAAAGGAAAATTCGAGCTGGAGCGGCGCTTGAAAGGCCTTGGCCAGCATGACCGCTGTCTGGTGCTGACGGAGGACAGCACCTCCAACAACCTGCTGGCATTTCTTCTGGAAGCGTCGGGATTTCACATGAATGAGACCTACATGCTCTCCTATGAAGGATGCTCCAAAATTGCCTCTGCAAATCTGTTCTCCATTTTTGTGAAACAGAGGATGCCAGACATGCAAGTGCTTGTGCACCGGGATCGGGATTACCTGACGGATGCTGAAATTGAATACCAGCACGAGACCTTTCACCGCATCGATGTTCGCTTTTTTTACACCGAGGGCACGGATGTGGAGAGTTATTTTCTGAACGCGGATCACCTTTGCCATTGTTACCCAAAGCTGGAGCATTCGCTGGCGACTGCTCTGGTTGAGGATGCGATCAACGAGGTGCTGCCCAAGTCGATTGACTACCTCTACAAAAAGGAGTTTGGGAATCGCAGGGAATCGACGACACACCTCTATGATGCACTGGTGGACTATGTGAAAAGTCACCGTTTTCGCTTCACACATGGCAAGACGGCCAAGCAGGTATTGGAACAAAAAATCCGTGAAGCGATTGGACGCAAAGCCGAGATCGACCGGGTTTCTCCGGCACTGCGTGTTCCGCAACTGGCCAAAATCGCGCGGCGAATCTGGAAGGAACAAGCGTAGAGGGACTGGTTGTGGGCATGGCTTGCAGAAAGCGACTGATACAAATGATTGTTTTAGATGCTGAACCCAGGATTTGACAAAACACCGGTCGGCAGATGCCGAACTCAAAACGCTCCGATCACAAGGCCTTTAGATTTTGATGGCGAGATTGCAGAATCGGCGAAGGCGGTTATGCTTCGAATCCTATGAGTCTTCTAACGATTATCCTGAATATCCTGCTGCCTCCTGTAGGCGTTCTCATCAACAAGGGCCTCGGCGTTGATTTTCTGATCAACCTGCTATTGACCATCCTGGGATGGTTGCCCGGTGTGATTCATGCCTTTTGGGTGTGCTCTCGTAAATAGTCGCTGGAGCGGCGATGGACATGCTGTTCCGTCGCCGCTGATCCGCTTCCTTCAGCGCAAAAGGAAAATGGAGTCGGATTCAGGCATCGCGCAGCGATTCATATTGCTGCAGTGCCTGTTGGGTTGGAGTTTCGTGAGCACTGCGAAATGACGTGATCGACCCCTCATAGAGCAAGTGCCCGCCATCGTTACCGCCACTGGGGCCGAGTTCTACGATCCAGTCGGCGAGACTGATGACATCAAGATTGTGTTCGATGATGAGGATGGTATTGCCCTGATCGCGCAACTTGAAGAGCAGGTCCATCAAGTGTTGGATGTCGCTCCAGTGCAGGCCAGTGGTGGGTTCATCGAGCAGGTAAAGCGTGCGACCGGCACTGCGCTTGCTCAACTCCAGTGATAGTTTGACCCGCTGGGCCTCACCTCCGGAGAGCGTCGTGGCCGACTGCCCGATCTTGACATAGCCCAGCCCGACTGCGCGCAGGGTTTCAAGCTTTTCTGCGATGCGCGGCTGCTTGGAGAACAGCTCATATGCGTCATCGACGGTCATGTCGAGCAGCTCTGCGATGTTGACTCCGCGAAAGCGAATCTCGAGTGTCTCGCGGTTGTAGCGCTGACCGTGACAGCTGGGGCATTGCACATAGACATCGCTGAGAAATTGCATGTCCATCTTGATCATTCCATCGCCCTTGCAGCGTTCACAGCGTCCACCTGAAGTATTGAAGCTGAAGCGATTGGCCTTGTACCCGCGCACCTTGGCGAGTGCGGTCTGGGCATAGAGGTTGCGGAGCTGGTCAAAGAGCTTGGTGTAGGTTGCAGGATTGGAACGCGGGCTGCGTCCTATGGGTTCCTGATCGATGCGAATGATGCGGTCAAAATGGTAGAGACCGTCGATCTTTTGATGGCGTCCGGGAAGCGTCTTGGCCCCGTTGAGTTTGAATGCGGCGTAGTTGGCGAGAATGTCGTTGACCAGTGTGCTTTTGCCGGAGCCTGAAACCCCGGCCACAACGGTCATGAGTCCAACGGGAAAGTGTGCGTCGATGGATTTGAGATTGTTCTCAGATGCCCCCAAAACAACGATTTCATCGGAATTCCGACGGCGCACTGCACCAGCGGGGTCGATGCGCAGTTTGCCACTGAGGTAGGCACCGGTTTGGCTCTGGGGTGCGCGTTTGCACTCGCTCGGACTGCCTTCAAAAACCAGGTGACCGCCGCGTGCACCGGCATGGGGGCCGAGTTCAACAATGCGGTCGGCGTGGTGCATGATCTCCCCGTCATGTTCCACGACGATCACAGTGTTACCCTGATCGCGAAGCTCGAGCAAGATGCGGATGAGACGGCGATTGTCGATGGGGTGTAACCCGATGGAAGGTTCATCAAGCACGTAGATGACCCCGACCAATCCCATGCCGAGCTGGGTGGCTAGGCGAACGCGCTGGATTTCGCCGCCGCTGAGCGTGTGGTATTGCCGGTCAAGGGAGAGGTAGCCGATACCGACCTCGTTGAGAAAATGCAGCCGCCGCTCAAGACCATGCACCGCATCGCCGACAGCGTCATACCTGGGGTGGGACACGATGTGTTGCCGCATCCAGTCGAGGGAATCGCAGATGCTCATTCCCAGAAATCTGGCGTAGTTCAGCCCCTCGAGTTCAACCGCAAGGCTTTCCGGTTTCAGGCGCTGACCCTGACAGTGTTTGCAGGTCTGGGCGATTTGATACGTCATCAGCCGTGCGCGTAGTCCTTCACTGCTGGAGTGCAGCTGAGAGTCGGTGAGATCTGCGATCACTCCCTCAAAGGGCATGGGGTCTGGCTTTCGATTGCCGGCCTTGAGTTTGAAGAGGAACTCCCGGTCCGGCACTCCGTGAAGGATGGCGTGTCGGGTTTGCTCCGGCAGCTCCTGCCAGGGTGTGGTGGGGTCAAAGGGCAGCTGCTCGGCGAGCTGTTTGAGCAGGGCATTGCGCTTGATGATCATCGCCTTGGAACCGATGCGCCAGGGCTTGATCGCTCCTTTTTTGACGCTGAGCGTTGGGTCGGGAATGATCAGATCTTCGTGAAACTGAAGGGTTTGCCCGGTGCCGCCGCAGCGTGGGCAGGCTCCCTCCGGGTGATTCCAGGAGAATGAACGCGGTGACAATGGCGCATAGACATGGCCATGTGCCTGGCAGGCAAGGTGTTGACTGAGCGGGATCTCACGCCAGGCTGCTTCCCGATCAGCCTGCACGAGCGCGATGCAGCGGTTTTTGCCTTCCTGCATTGCCAGTTCCATGGAATCTGCGATGCGACTGCGCTGGTCTGTGCGCACGACGACACGGTCGATCACAATGTCCACCGCAATGGGATCACTGCCAGTTGGGATAAGTCTGGGTTCGTCAATGTCTCGAATTTCCCCCTGAATGCGCACGCGCTGGAATCCCTTCTGTTTGAGACGGGGAATCTCTTCGCGAAGGATGGCAGGCTTGGCGGTCATGTAGTGGGCGAGCAGGATAGTGCGGCAACCCTCGGCCTCGAGAAAGAGGTGTTCGATGCAATCATCCAGCGTGCGTTGAACGATGAGGCTGCCATCGATGGGGCAGTGGCGGACACCCATCAATGACCAGAGCAGGCGTGCGTAGTCTGCGATTTCGGTCACGGTGGCCACGGTACTGCGCGGATTGCTTCCCGAACCACTGCGCTGCTCAATCGCGATTACGGGTGAGAGGCCATGAATATAGTCGACATTGGGTCGATCCATTTGATCCAGGATCTGACGCGCCTTGGAGGAGAGGCTTTCGATGTATTTGCGGTAGCCTTCTGCGTAGAGCGTGTCGAAAGCAAGGGAGGATTTTCCCGAACCACTGACGCCGGTGATCACGATGAGCTGACCCCGAGGCAAGTGGATGTCGAGGTTCTTGAGATTGTGCTCACGGGCACCTTTGATGTGGATGGATTGCAGATCGCTCATGACACCCTTTCATGAAGATGGGAAGCATCTGAAATAGCAAACCTGATCCAGCGCGGGGCAGGATCTTGTGGGTTCTCCATTCACCGGGAAAAGGTAGATCGAGGGGTTCGTTGTAGTGTGTGGGGAACGCGAGCTGGAAGCTCCCTCTACGCTGTATGGGACACGCGAGCTGGAAGCTCCCGCTACGCTGGATGGGACACGCGAGCTGGAAGCTCCCTCTACGCTGTGGGGGATACGCGAGCTGGAAGCTCCCGCTACGCTGGATCTTGAGCTGAAAGCATCCACTGTGCTGCATCGAACATGTGCCACTTCAAATGCCTTGCGAAAAACGTCTGGACGGGTTGATGAGATTGTATTTGAAGACTAGTTTTGCTAAGTATTGCTTCACAATGAAACCGATTCTCTACATTAAGTCCGGATGTCCGTGGTGTCGCTCGGCCCGATCCTTTTTTGAACAGCACGGGGTTGAAGTGGAAATCCGTGATGTCATGCGCAGTCCGAAGGACATGGATCGAATGGTGGAAATCAGCGGGCAGACCCTGACGCCGACCTTTGAGTATGGTGAATTCATCGTGGCCGACTTCAGTGTGGATGAGTTTGTACAGGAATTGGAGGAGTTTCCCGAGGTCAAGCGTGAACTGGGTATCGATGATGAGGCCTGACCGCCTCCGGTATTTGCATGTGATTTCTATCTGATGGCAGCGCAGCCCCATGTGATCATCGATGGGTTCAACGTGGTGTTTGGGGTCCAAAACTTGGGCGATTTATTCAGAATCTCCCCGGACGCTGCCAAAGCGGAATTGATCAAACTCGCCCAGGCAACCCATGATGGGGATGGCAGTCAGGTAACCCTCGTGTTTGATGGGAAAGGCAAGCGCCTGCAAGTGGAACACCCGTTTCGGGATGAGCAGTTTACAGTGGTACACGCACCCTCGCACATCAGTGCAGACGGTGTGATTGAGCGCATGCTTTCGCGGGCGCGATTTCCAGATCGCATGACGGTGGTTTCCAACGACCACATGATTCGCGATGCAGCGATTGCCAGTGGTGCGGGTGTACAGAGTGTTAACTCCTGGATGGAGCAGTCGTCGAAGTCCACACGGCTCCGGCCCCCACGACGCGATGAAGCGGGGCATGGTTTTGGGAGTCGGATTCCACTCTAGGCGAGACAGGTTTGAGGGTGCGATTGGCTTGCAAACCCGTTAGGACTGCGGCAGGATTTTCACATGGCACTCAATGCTCTCGAAACTCTGAAAACCCTCGTTCGATTTCCGTCGGTTTCGACCGACCCGACCCGCAAGGCAGCACTGCTGGATACCAAGGATTTCCTGGTTGATACGCTTGCAGGCATGGGATTTGCCACAGAGACCCTGGAAACGCAGGGGCACCCCATTGTCCTGGCAGAGCGCAAAGTTGCCGAGACTGCACCGACAGTCGTGATCTATGGGCACTACGATGTGCAGCCTGAGGACCCCGTTCAGCTTTGGGAGAGTGCCCCGTTTGAACCGACCGTTAAAGGGGACCGCATTTATGGACGCGGGGCGGCTGACAACAAAGGACCGGTAGCGGTTCTGCTGGCAGCAGTATCGCATTTGCTGGAGCAACAACCTTCGCTTCCGCTCAACCTCACGTTTTTACTGGAGGGAGAGGAAGAGATTGGCAGTCCCAGCTTCAAACCCGTGCTCGATCGCCTGAAGCACCGCCTGCGGGGGGATTTCCTGCTGGCCTGTGATACTGGTAGTCAGAAAAACGATCAGATCGTCGTGACCGCGGGTCTTCGGGGCATCACCTGCCTGGAATTCAAAGTAAAGGGAGCCCGCAAGGATTTGCACAGCGGAATTTATGGGGGGGCGGTGCTGAATCCAATCAAGGCCTTGATGGATATTTGTCATTCGCTGCACAATGCTGATGGAACAGTCAATGTGCCGGGGTTCTATGACGATGTGCTGCCAGTGCAGCAATGGGAGCGCGACGAACTCGAAAAGCTGGGATTGGATCTCGATGCCTTCCAGGATTTCCTTGGAGTGCCGGGTTTCTTTGAACAGGCGGGGCTGAGTCCGCTCGAGGCCACACGCTATGCGCCGACATTGGAATACAACGGTGTGTGGGGTGGTTATCAGGGTGAGGGTTCCAAGACGGTTATCCCGTGCGAAGCGAGTGTGAAGATCAGCTGTCGGCTGGTAGCGCGACAGGACCCGGACAAGATCCAGGATCTGGTGATTCAGGCGATACGGGAGCGCTGCCCCAAAGGGGTTTCACTGGAAATTAAAAAGGATCACAATGGCGCCGCATACCTCGTAGTTCCGCCAGGAAAACCCAACACAGCGACCGATCTGAATCCGGTGTTGGCCCGTGCCTTTCACCTGACCGACGCATTGTCGGCGGAATGCTTTGGCAAGCCCGCTGTGTTCATGCGTGAAGGCGGCAGTATTCCCATTATCCACGACATCAAGGAGATCCTGGGCCTCGACTCACTGCTGATAGGCTTGTACCTGCCCGAGGACGGATACCATGCACCAAACGAGAGTTTCAGTTTGGAAATGATGGAGAAGGGGCAGCAGATGATCGAGCGACTGCTTGCTGGGCTTTGCGAGAGCGAGTGACTGCGCGCAGAAGCTTTGCATTTGACGGAACTCCGTGCTCGACTTGAAGGGCATGACAGAAGGAGTAGGCTGGGTGGAAAAATAATCTACTTATGAGACATCTTACTTCTCCCCAGATTCGGATGGTGGGCGCATGCCTTGCCATGATGGCCATGTTTGGAGTGCTTCACCTGCAAGCCATTACGACGCAGACTCAACAGCAAGCGATGAGTCCAGACGAGGTTCTTGAGGACCTGATAGCCGGAAATGAACGGTTTGTGAACGGAGTGACGACTCGTCGTGATTTCCTTGCGGAAGCGCGGCAGAGTGCAACTGAAGGACAGTTCCCAAAGGCCATAATTCTGTCCTGTGTGGATTCACGGGTTCCCGTTGAAATCGTATTTGACCAAGGAATTGGTGACCTGTTTGTCGGGCGTGTTGCTGGCAACGTGGAGGACATCCAGATGCTGGGAAGCATGGAGTTTGCAACGGCACTTGCGGGTTCCAAGTTGGTAATGGTGCTGGGGCACGAGTCTTGTGGAGCAATCAAGGGAGCCATTGACCAGGCGAAGCTTGGCAACCTTACAGAATTGCTTCGGGATATTGAACCTGCTGTGCAGGATGCAGGTGATGTGGAAGGGAAGCATACGTCGAAGAACCCTGCGTTGGTTGAGGCTGCTACGCTGGCGAATGTGAGACGCACGGTTGAGGATCTGCGCAGTCGAAGTGACGTGCTTGCGGATCTCGAAGCGAAGGGAAAGATTCGCATCGTAGGAGCATACTACACACTGCACGACGGACGCGTGCGCCTGGTGGAGTGAAGAAGAGCAACTGCTCTACCTCGGAAACATGGATTCGCGAGGCAAGGCTTTGCTCGTTGATGGATCAGAGGGAGTGTAATTCGCGAACGAATTGCTCGGGGTCGTCGCTCTGCATGAGCGCCTGACCGATCAATACCGCATCCGCTCCCGCATCGCGCGCACGCTGCGCGTCCTCCAGGTCAAAGATGCCACTTTCGCTGACTTTGAATATACCTTCCGGGATCATTGGAAACAGAGATTCCGTGATGGCCAGATCGGTTGTGAATCGAGCGAGATCACGATTGTTCACTCCGATGATGCCCGGGTTGAAGGTGAGTGCACGCTCCAGCTCCGCTTCTGTGTGCACTTCAAAAAGGCAATCAAGCCCCACACGTGTTGCAGACTCCTGCAGGATGCGGATCTCGGCATCCGACAGTGCGCGAACAATGATCAGGATGATGGAAGCACCCGCCTCAACTGCCTCCAGCACCTGAATGGGATGCACCATAAAATCCTTGCGCAGGCAGGGGATGGAGCGCTGGTGACGAATGAGAAGCTCCACCACATCCCAGAGATCGCGCATGTGTCCGCCAAAAAACTTCTCGTCGGTGAGGATTGAGAGCGCGTCGGCTTCGGCATTAAGGTAGCGAATCGCCTGCTCCTCGGCACTGACGCCTTCGGCAATGGAACCGGCGGAAGGGGAGCGACGCTTGATTTCGGCGATCACGGATAGCCGTTGCTGCTGTCGCTCCAAGACTCGGGTGAGCAGGAAAGGAGAGGCATCGGGGCGCTTTGCCAGCCGATCCCATTCCCGGTCAGGGATGGGACGAATGCGTGGGGCGACTTCCTGCCGCTTCCAGTCCATGATTTCTGCAAGTCGATCACTCATTGAGTGTTTACATCAATACCGGAAATGCCTTGATTACAATCCGATTGTGAACAGGAACCCCACCCATTGTGCCTGGGTTCTGAACAGCGATGAACTCATGGAAACTGAACACCCGCACTACCATGCCCTGATCCAGACGATTGCAACCCTGCGGGCACCCGGTGGTTGTCCATGGGATCAGGAGCAGACACACAGCTCCTTGACGGAATGCCTGATTGAGGAGTGCTCCGAGTTGCTCGAGGCAATTGACCGGCTCGATTATGAGCACATGGTTGAAGAACTCGGCGATGTGTTGCTCAACGTTGCCATGCAGGCTGAAATCGCGCGCGAGGCGGGTCATTTTGACATGGAAACGGTCTGCAAACAGGTCAACGAAAAATTGATCCGACGCCATCCCCATGTGTTTGAGCGGGATGCAGACAGCCTTGAGGATTCGCAACAGGTGCTCAAGCGATGGGAGGAGATCAAGGCAACGGAGGTCAAAAATGGGCCGCAGGCGGCTGAGGATTCGCCCTTTAAACCGCAACCACCCCGTCTGCCTGCACTGTTGTTTGCGAAAAAAACCTTCAAACAGCTCAGCAAGGCGGGCTTTCAGAATCATCCGACATTGCCGCATGAGACGATGAACTCCTTGCGAAGTGCCAGTGAGTCCGAGCTTGCCGCCACTCTGTTTTCTGTAGCGGCGGTGTGTCGGGAACGTGGACTGGACCCTGAACTGCTCTGCCGACAGTACACGCAGCAGATTCGCGATGCATTGCAATGAGCGTTGGGCGCAGCAGGATCGCCAGTGGCGCAGATAGCCTGAGCGGAATTCCATTTAACGTGGACATTCGAGCGCATCCCCGCAGTCGTCGTCTGAAACTGAGCTATCGGGAAGGGCGCGGTTTTTTACTGACCCATCCGCGCCGAGTCGCTTCGCACCAGATCCGCGACTTTCTGCAAGAACAGCAAGGGTGGATGCGGGAGGTATGGCATCGTCGACAATCACACGAGCGTGATACCCGTTCTCTCCGGGATTTTCTAACGGAACATGCGGTATTGTCACTGGGTATGACAGAAAAACCAGTTCGTTTCGGTGCAAGCCGGGGGCTACTGGAAGAGCGTGACAATGAAGTGGTGGTATATGACGGCATTGCGGAACCACAGCTCGTTCGCCAATTGCGGCGGTTGAGTGAGCAGTATTTGCCGCTCCATTTGTTGGAACTCAGTGAAAAGCTGGGGCTTCGCAAATGCATCAGCCGAGTGCAGGTGCGCGATCAGCGAAGTCGCTGGGGTTCCTGTTCTTCAAAAGGAAACATCTCCCTGAACTGGAGACTGATCCTGATGCCCCCACTGCTGCAGCGGCACATCCTTTTGCACGAATTGGCTCACCTGCCTCACCCCGATCATTCGCCAGCATTTTGGGCGTGTCTGAAGCGCTGGGACCCTGCCACTGCAGAGCATCGTGACGCTGTGCGACAAATGGGTGGGCGATGGATGAGATTGGGACGTTCGAACTCCTGAAAGAAGGAATATCACTGTGCTGGAGAGCCGTTTTTGAAATTGCCATTGGAGGGAATTTTGCATGAGGATTTGTGTCCAGCCATGAACCTCTCCCTGCGAAAATCCACTTTCCCCACCATTGCCCTAATCACGGATTTTGGACAGAGGGACTGGTATGTCGGGAGCATCAAGGGCCAGATTCTGAAGCATCATGCGGAAGCGAGGATCGTCGATATTTCTCATCAGATTCCTCCAGGTGATATTTGGGCCGCGAGTTATGTGCTGGCCAGCTGCTTGCGTGATTTTCCGGATGGCACCCTGTTTATGGTGGTCGTCGACCCCGGGGTGGGCACGGCTCGAAAATGCATCCTCGGACGCATTGGCCAGGCAACGGTCTTGTGTCCGAATAATGGCATTCTCTCCCATTGTCTACACGAGTATGCAAACCAACAGGGGCCGTTCTTTGAGATCGTGCCCGATATGGATCCGAAATCGCCCATCAGTGCCACCTTTCATGGCCGCGATGTGTTTGCACCGGTTGTGGGTAAGATTGCAGCGGGTACGCTGCATCCGGATGGACTTGGTCCGATTGTGCACGATCTGGTCGTGCTTCCCATTTCCAAGGCAGAACTGAAGCCGGGTTCCATTCATGGAACGGTTCAGTATGTCGATCATTTTGGCAATGCGATCACGAACATCTGCCAGTCCGAGCTTCGCCTCCTGAGGTTCAAGCCAGGCGCGTGTGTGCAGGTTCACCAAACCCTCATACCCTTGCGCTCGACCTTTGGTGAAGTGGAAGAAGGGCAGCCGCTCACCTATATCGGTTCGAATGGATTCCTGGAAGTGGCAGTCAATCGAGGCAGTGCTGCGCGGCAGTTGAAGCTCAAGGCAGGTCAACAGGTAACACTGCATCTGGACGAAGTAGGTGAAGGGGTGGGTTCCCCCGTCACCGGAAATCCGGAGGCAACCCCACATGATCGTTGAACCCGAGTGTCTGGATGCCATGAAAAGTATCGTAATCGTCATGCTTCTGGGGTTGTTGGCAGTGCTGTTGTTAGGGTTGCTCGGACCCCGACCGGTTCTCCGGAAAGTGCCGCATCAGATTCCCGAGATCCCCGGGGATGTGGATGCATACCTGGCCTCCCGCGAGTCCTCGACGAGCGAAGCCATCCGACCCGGCCTGCAGGCCGAAGTCATCTGGGCCTATCCCGACAAGCGCCGCACCCGGCGATCACTGGTCTATCTGCATGGATTTTCATCCAGTCGCGGAGAACTTTCACCCGTGCTCGAAACCCTGGCATCTGAGTGGCAGGCCAATGTATTTTTCACCCGATTTCGGGGCCATGGCAGTGAATCAGGCAATTTGCTGAAGGGTTTGAATCTGGATGATTGGATGCACGATGCGCTGGAAGCACGTGCGATTGGAGAACAGATTGGAGAGGAAGTGCTACTGGTGGGAACGTCGCATGGAGCATTGCTCGCCAGTTGGGTGGCAACTGTTGATGGGTTCCGCTCCGAACTTGCGGGCCTAGTGCTGATCAGTCCGAATTTTGCTCCGGCAGATCCCCGCACCCGACTACTCATCCTACCGTGGGCGCGTCAGGTTCTTCCCTGGGTTTTTGGGAAGAAGCGGGATTGGGATCCCCAAAATTCGGGGCATGAATATTATTGGAACACCGTCTATCCCAGTGATGCGCTGTTTCCCATGATGGCACAAGTGAATTTCATCACTCCGCGAACCCCCGACCAGCTCGATGTCCCCGTGTTGGTGCTGTATTCGCCGAATGACGTGACCGTGGATCCGATGGCCATCGAAGCAGCCTATGCCCGCTTCCCCTCGAAATCCAAGCGCTTGATCCAGATGCCGCCGGTTGGTGATCGGAATCAGCACATTCTCGCAGGCGACATTTTGTCACCCGAATCCAGTGAAACGGTGATCATGGAGATCCAGAACTTTGTGGAAATGCTGCCGAAGTGATGCTCCGAAAGCTCGAAAGCACGCTCAGGGGGAAGCTGTTGTCAACGCATAAGCGAAGAGAACTTGTCAGTTGCCACGGGAGTCTGCATCGTCCTCAGATTCCGGAAGGGAAGCGGCCCGTTGGGCAAGCTCTGCACGGGTGATGGAGTACGTGGCTCCACATCGCGGGCAGTTCACATCGGCGAATTCGGCATCCCCAAATATCGATTCGGCATCCTGTTTCATCATGGGTGCGAGCAGGGCTGCAATCTTCTCATGGGTGCATCCACAGGACCAGTAGAAAGTTCGGGTTTCAAGCAGGTTGACGGTCTCCGTGGAGTCCAGTTGCAGCACGGTTTGAAGGTCCACGTGGGTGAACCAACCTTCATCGTAGTCCGGGTGGGCAGAGACGAGGGCAAAGCGGTGGTTGCCCAAATCAAAAAAACGGGCAGGACGTTGCTCGCTGACATTGTAGAATTGATGAATGGCGGACTGAGCAGTGGAACCGCTGAACTCAATCATGCTCAGATGGGGTTCGCGGTTGGGGCGATGCAACTCCTGGTGCATTTCTCCCATTTCGGCGACCTTGACATGCTGCTGGAAAAAGCGTCCGGTGACGGTTCCGAGTTCTGCATCTGCGGCGAAAAAGAAGCTGACTACCGGAGTTGGATAGCGCAGCGTCCAGGCTACCATTTCATTGCGCGGACGTGAGGCTGCATGCAGTGTAAAAGCTGCCAGCAGTTGGTCGAAGAGCGGAGCAATGTTTGCAGGAACCTCAATGCCGTGTTCCACTCGGTGTGCAGCGACGTTTTCAAATAGAACGCTGGCATCCATTTCCGAGATCAGCACATTTCGCGTGCGTACGAAACGGTTTGAGACTACAAAACCGTTGGGCATGCGGGAATCAGGCTGCGTCAATTTTTCCATAAAACGGGTGTATGGCAAAGCACTGTAGCGATGCAAGTCCATCCTTGGTTTTTACGGTGCGGAAGTTGCGCATCGCTCAACGGATCCGCAAAGGGCAGTGGTGGTCATCGAACAGCCCAGTCACAGCTTTTTCAACTGGGCCTAGAAATCGGACGGATATCAGACGGGAGTCTGGTGTTTTTTGCGCTTGGTCAGGGACCAGGCCGTACTGGTGGTCAATACTGCCGGATGGGATCGAAGAAACTGGGTGACATATTCCCCAACCTTGTCCGCATCATCGGAATAGAGAATGACCACAATGTCATGGTCTCCGCCGAGTAGAACATGCGTGCCGCCAAAGGCAATGCCGCGACTGAGTTCGTTTCCGTTGTGGAAGGACTCAGCAATCTCACGACAGAGCCGGGCCTGGTAGTCATTTCCGAGGTCATCTCCGGCGTGTGGATCGAGTCCGGGGTACTGGGTTTCCATGAAGATCCAGAATCGGAAAATCTTGGGTCCATAATTCTTCACGTGAAACGAAGGAACAATGTATCCTTCATCCTGAAGGTTGCGCCAATGTTTCTGGACTGCCGGGTAGGTCACTCCCAGTTTCTTGGCAACTTCTTCGCGAGTGGTTGACGGGTTCTCCAGGAGAATGGAGAGAATTTTCTCTGGAATGTCTGATTTCTTTGGCATGCTTGCGCAGTTCAGTTTGATGAGTTCGAAAAAGAACCCCTATGAACAAGAGTCAGTGCTATTGTAAGGGACGCGTTAATATGGAATAGAACAAGGAATAAACAAGATTAATTTCCTATGAAATTTGAGTTATTGTTTTTTTTTAGGATGGAAAATTGCATGAATTGCGACAAGAAACCACACGCCATAGCAGTGTTGCGATAAACGGCGATCAGGATTTATACGGTATTGTCAACTGGACTTAGCCAGAAATGCGCCAATCGTTGTTTCTGGATACGAATAAAGCAGGATATTCGAAGAATCGATGATGCGCTGCAAACATTGTTCAAAAATGCACACATCCCCTTCGCGCTGCGGGGATGCTTTCCGGCAGGATTGCGGTGACACTTCTTCAAATCCCAGCGGGGATCCAGAAGATCGGGGATGTTACGGATGCATGTGGATCTCCAGAATGCCCGGAGAGGACAGGTCAGCCTGCGAAAGTTGGCAGGAATGCAATGATCCATTCGATTGCAGAGGGAGTTCCCGTGCCTTCCACTTTACGGATTGCACCGGGAGAGGCGTGACCCATTCCAGGCGTGTATTGTGGGGCAGAGCGGGGATTTCCACCTCGATCCGGTTTGGGTGACGGTGCAGGTGAACAATCTGTTCTTGCTGGGGGCTGGAGGGATCGATGTAAATGAAACGGTAGCTCTCTCCGGGCTTTCCCGGAAACAGGTGCAGTGTCAGATGAGATGGATCCGTTGCCCACTGGCGATCACTGCCACGGTAAATGTTACCACTGATGTAGAGGCTGTTTGCCCGCACAAAGCGCGGAATGTGGTGCAGGGGAGCATCGACGGTGATCCTGCGGGCACCCTCGATAACGGTTGCTGGGTCGTCAAAAGCATGCCAGCTCCCTTCGGGCAGGTAGAGAGTGCGCTCAGTTCCCTTGTCAAATACCGGTGCCACGAGGATTGAATCCCCAAGGAGGAACTGATCCCACAAGTCGTAGGTTGCAGGATCCGTCAAGTCTGCGTAGGCCATCGGCTGCATGAGCACTCCCTGGGTTGCGGAGCGATTGGCCAGCGAGTACAAGGTGGGCAACAGACGCATGCGCTCTTCACAAACTTCGCGGAAAATCTGCTGCAGGCGTGTGGAATAGTGCCACGGCATGCGGTCCTTGCCACTGCCGCCGGCACCGTCGAGTTTGATTTCAAACAACCCGCTCATGGCACCCGCCTGCAGCCAGCGAATGTAGAGATCCTCGGGGATGTCACCCTCTCCAAGGTATCCGCCCACATCACTTCCCCAGATGGGAAATCCCATGAATCCGACACGCATGGCATTGGCAAAATTTCCCCGAAATCCCGCCCAGCTTGAACGCGGATCACCGCCCCAAATCGCGCTGAGGTATGGCTGCACGCGGTGATAGGCAGCGCGCGCAAAATTGAAATGATCGTCGCCCCATTCCTGGGTCAGCGCGTCGTGATGTACTTTCGAAAAGAGATAGACATAGCGGTTGCGTCGAAAAGGTTCAGTGATGTTGGCATCCGTCCAGGGTGCGTAGGAAGGGAACCGTTCATCGGCCCGATCCATTTTGTGACCTCGCACACCGTGCACATATTGTTGGGATTTCAGTTCATGCTGAAAAGCCTGTACGCTTTCGGGATCACTGAGGTCGAGATAGGTATGCCAGTCGTCGAGATGGTGAGAAAAGCGTGCATCTCCAAAAAATGCGGTGGAGGTCCAGGTCATGAACTCGACACCATGGGTATTGTTCAGGGTTGCGATCCATTCCCCCGGGTTTTCAAAACCCTGCCCAAAATTCATGTGAGACCACCGATGAGCGCCATCGCTGTAGGGCCGGTCGACAAACCAAGCGGTGGCGGGGATGCGCAGTTGGTCAAACCCTTTGGCATCGGCGAGGATTTCGGCTGCACCTCCGGCATTGTCATCGCGCCATAGTATGGGACCCATTGCCCAGACGGGGACTGTCTTGGGAGCACCGATGACTTGATAATAGGAGCGGAGAATATCGGTTCCGTTGCTTCCGAAAAACACATACCAGTCCAGTGCTCCGGTGGCGTGAGTGATACGGTGGGTTTTTTCAATGGATGCAAAATGGTAGCGTCCGCGTGCAAAGCTATCAAAAAAGGCACCATACCCGGCACTGCTCATGTAGAATGCAGAAAATGCGGAGGCGTAGTTTTCCACAAGGGTTTCACCATCACTTTTCACCTCAACCTCAATGACAGAACCCCGAAGGTCAGGAGATAGCTGATTATCGGGTTGCAAAGGCTCACTCAGCCCAAATGCATGGTCACCGGAGTCCTCCAATACCAGTGTGACATGCTCGGCCCAATCGGGAGAGCCATGCAGGCGAACACCGCCGGGAATGGCTTCAAGCCAGAGGGTCGCAATGCGTGGACTTTCATCATCAGCGTGATGCCAGAAATCGACCTCCACGGGATAGGAGGCGATGATGTTGAGGCAGCCGTCGCGCGAACCCTGTTCCACCTTGAGGGACAGTGGGGATTTCCAGTCAAACTGAATGGATTGCAGACTGAGAATCTTCCGGGACTGATGGTGAACCTCAATGACTCCATTTTCCTCTGAAACACGGACAAAGGTTTGCCCGGTGAGTTCGAATTCGGAAGCGGCAAGATGCGGGTGAAGTTGGCTGATCGACAGCAAGGCCACACACAGAACGGGGGACAAAATGCGTTTCATCATGGTAGGGTAGGTGGGGTTAGAGTTGTGCGAAGGAAGCCTTCACCTGGGTTCCCAGGTGAAGGCTCTTTTGCATTATACCCAAATGATGAAAAGGCATTGGGTTGTGCATGCAACCTTCTGCTACTCTACCAGAATAGCTTCAATTGCACGCAATTCCTCCTCATCAAAATTTGCGTTGTCGAGTGCTTTGACGTTGTCCTCGATCTGTGAGACCCGGCTCGCTCCGATGAGTGCAGAGGTCACTGTCGTCCGGCGCAGCAGCCAAACCAGCGCGAGCTGGGCCAGGGATTGTCCGCGTTCCTTCGCAATAGCATTGAGCGCGATGAGTTGTTTCAGGCGGGATTCGGTGATGTCTCCGGATTTCAGAAAAGGAGAACCACTGGCTGCGCGGGAATCTTCGGGGATACCAGCAAGGTAGCGCTGGGTGAGCAAGCCCTGGGCGAGCGGACAGAACGGAATACAGCCCATTCCGTTTTCATCGAGAACGTCGAGCAGTTCTGCTTCAACCCATCGGTCAAACATGTTGTAGCGCGGTTGATGAATCAGGCAGGGCGTTCCCAGTTCGCGAAGGATGTGGGCAGCCTGTCGGGTTTGTTCAGCAGAATAATTGGAAACCCCCACATACAGTGCCTTTCCTGCCCGAACGACCGCATCGAGAGCCCCCATGGTTTCCTCCAGAGGAGTGTCAGGATCGGGTCGATGCGAGTAAAAGATGTCCACATAATCCAGCCCCAGCCGTTTCAGACTCTGATCGAGACTGGAAATCAGGTATTTTCGCGATCCCCATTCTCCATACGGACCGTCCCACATGTAGTAACCTGCCTTGGTGGAGATGATGAGTTCATCCCGGTAGGCTGCCAGATCTTCACTGAGGATGCGTCCGAAGTGGGTTTCAGCAGATCCCGGAGGTGGACCGTAGTTATTAGCCAGATCAAAATGGGTGATGCCCAGATCAAAGGACCGGTGGATCATCGCACGCGAGGTTTCGATCAGGGTCTGGTCTCCAAAATTATGCCAGAGTCCGAGTGAAAGCTTCGGAAGTTTGAGTCCACTGCGTCCGCAGCGCTGGTAGAAATCGGAATTCGCGTATCGTGTGGGAGAAGGCGCGTACTGCATGAATGCAAGCGTGTTGAAAACTCCAGGCAGAAGCGAGGGTATTTCTACTAAACCCCGCATTCCACAAATGAAAAGTCCAGGCCTGTCGATGAAGGTGGGTGACAGATGTCGGTGAGGGGTTAGTCCCAACTGCAGAGTGAGGCGATGTAATCGGCTGAACCATCCCGTAGCCACCCATCAAGCTGTGCCTGTTCCTTGAGCTGCTGACCGCGCTGACGATCCACCTTGAGAAATCCGGTTCGGAGTTCGGGAACTGCACTCATATCCCCCCATAGACGTTCGAACTGCAGCACTGGATAGACATCCTCATGACCGCGACCCCATCGTTTTTTCACCTCTTTGAGCGTGATATAGGTCGGCATGCGGGCTGCAAACTTTCGAACGGATGCGCGAACCTTTTGCGGGTCTTTTAAGTCGTGTCGCTCCAGTTCGAAGGCGCGCAGCAGGGAATCGAGATGAACCCATGCGGTTGCGGAGTTGTAGTAGCGGAGCTTGAACTCATCGCGTTCAGAAGGCATCGCCAGGCCCTCAACCAGGCGCGGTTTCCCATCGACACGGGCGAGACCTCCGCCGTGATCGTCGATTTGACGGGAGATGACCTCGAACATCAAATCCTGTCCGGATGCCATGAAAGTGGCAAGCGTGTCGGCATGTAGACTTGCCCCAAGGGTATCAATGTTATGAATGAACAGGTACTGCAGGTCAGGCTGATGGTCGAGCATGCGGGCCATAACGCCATTGAGGAACATGTTGGGAACTTCATACCAGTGACCAACCGGGTGCATGCACTGAAGGGGAAGATTGTCGCGGTAGTCCGAAGCTTCGCCAGTGTTTTCCGCCCAGTCCATCAGCGCCTTGCGAACGCTGCGGCGAACCTTTTCGGATTGTTCATCAAGCTGTTGTTGGGGCAGCACTTCCCACGCAAAATGCAAATCCTCCAGCGTCGGGACAAGGCGCAGGCCCACAGATTTCCCGCGGGACAGCCAAACGGCTGAGTGAGTATGCCGGGCATTTGCATCGTGTTCAAACCAGCTTTGGATGGGACCATGGGTCAGATAACTGGTGGTGAACACATGCAGTGGATGCTGTCCATACTGTTGGTGAATCCGACGTGACTTGGCCAGATGCACTTCCATGAAATTGCGATGTCGACCACCCAGATGGGCAAATGGGTGCAGCGCCTTGACCACGCCAGCTCCCTGCGTCCAGCGCGAGCCTGCACCTGCTGCGAGGGTAATCACTGCCACCTGCCCATTGCGGATCGCGTTTTCGGCACTGGCGATTTGGGTTGCATCCACTTTCGGATGCAGCAGGTCCTGATCCTCAACATCCTCGATTTGGGTGTTGGCGCGCAGGCGGTTTTGGGCGATCCCGATCTTCCCACTTTGCAGTTCACTGCGAATGGTTTCGTGCTGCAGGGGATCAAACCCGTTTTCCTCGAGCAACGCATCGAGGGTGGACAACGGATCTGAAGCGGTTTGGCCCGGATCGCTCAGATCTGGCAGCAAGCCCGAGAGCAGTTCCATGCCGACACCGGCGGGCCAACCCTGCTGGTTGAGACCCCGCGAAACGGACTCAAGGTCTGCCCGGTCGGTACGGGTGCGCTCATTCGGCGAAAGTTGCAGCAGGCGATTGAGCCGAAGTCGGTAGTAGGAGGACGGAAACAGGGGTGCCAGTGCAGCGGTGGAACCTGCATCGTTGATGGCAAAATCGTAGATAACCGGGTCCATCGCAAAGGGGAGAGCATGCTCCATTTGGCGTTTGGTCCTGAGCAGAATTTCATGGATGATGGATTTTGCGCTCTGCTGTCGCGCGGGTGCGACCA
This sequence comes from Puniceicoccaceae bacterium, assembly GCA_040224245.1. Taxonomy (NCBI): domain Bacteria; kingdom Pseudomonadati; phylum Verrucomicrobiota; class Opitutia; order Puniceicoccales; family Puniceicoccaceae; species Puniceicoccaceae bacterium. The sequence goes on from JBEGIR010000063.1 coordinate 21,264, forward strand.
TGAATCCCATGCCACCGCCGGACATGCCGCCAAGCATCCAAAATCCCCAGAAATCTTCACCTAGCGCAGTGCGGACCTGTTCGATCACGCGTTCGGTGTAGGCGTTGCTGGCCCAGGGAATGATGCGTTTGAGGGGTCCGAAAAAATGACGTGTGGTGAGTTCTCCAAGCTTTTGAATGTCACCTTCTTCGAGGGCCTTGAGTATGTGTTGGGTGATCTCGAGGGACTCCAGGCGTGCGGTCCAGTCATCACGGGTTCGCAGCAGGTAGCGCTCGGTCACCATTTCGAGAATGGGACCTACATTTTGTGCCATGCCCCCATGAACGAGAATCAACGAGTCCTGAAGTGCCTGACGTGCCGAGGGAGAAATTTGATCGGGGCCAAAAACGGTGTGGCGCGGAAGCAGTTTGCCACGACTGACTCCGAATTCACGGTCGCGCTCCTGTGCCAGGCAACCCTCGATCAGCTTGATGCCTGGCCATACTCCACCGGAGTCCTGCCAGCCGCCACCGGAGCCACCGAGCCACTCTCCGAGGATTGCCCGGGCGGCGATGAGTCGGCGCTCATTTTCTGCAAGCGGACCGGTAAGGTGCTTGACCTGTTCTGTCGCACGCATGCAGACAGAGATCAGTGCGGCGAGCAAGTTGGTTGAAACCGCCAGGCGCGAACCCTTTGGAATGTTTTCGACGGAGCTGACCAGCTCAAATCCAAGACCCGGTCCAATCATGCGTTCGAGCAGGGCAGAAAGAGGTTCATCGGAACCCTCCATGCCCGGAGGAACCAGTCCGGAGGCGATCACGGCAGCCTTGAGCAGGCCCAGATAGTCGCGTCCGAAGTCAAAAATTTCATGAAAGGAGCGGATGCTCGCACTGCATTCCAGGTCGATTGACACCAGGCGGATGACTGGCTCGTCAATGACACGGAAGTAGGCTTGAACAGGAGGTTTGGGTCCATGGGCCGCATCGCGCAGGGCGAGATCGATGGAAATGTTGATCACCCGTGCATATTCGGGGCGATCCATGCCGAGGAAAAAAATGTCGCTCCAGGAACTATGAGAGAGGTCCATGCGTACTGCGGTTTTTTCCGCGAGGATCGGGAAGCAACCAGCACCCTCTCTGAGTTCATTGCGGATGCGAAGCGGAAAATCGAGCGGGTGACCTGTTCGGAACATCCATTGGTTGCCGACAACGCCGCGCACGCAGGAGCGGACCTGGTCGGCAAGGAATTGAAGGCCCAGTCGCATGTAGGCGTGAGCCAGTCCGCTGCTGATGGTGTCGTTGAGTCTTGGATCCGCTTCGGCCTGGAGAAAGGTCGTAATTGCCTCGGTGAATCGACGGCTGAGCAGGTGCTGAAAAGCGGTGTGGGGAATGGGACCGTAGCGATTCAGGCCGGTTTTTTGCGGTAGCACAAAACGATGAATGGCATAGAGGAAGAAGAGGGCACGAACGCGATGGTAGAGATTGTCTGTGGATTTCCAGAATCGTTCGAGTTCTTCGCAAGACTTGAGCAGCCTGTCCAGGGGCATATCCCTGCAGATGTGAAACAGAGACGTGTCGCGGACGGAAGCTTCCTGCGAGAGGATCACTTCCACAAAGGGGTCCATGTGTTCGGTTGCAGGCATCGCGATCAGGGTTTGCTGGAGGCGAGCAGGCTGATCAACCCCGAGAGCACCTCGTCGCGGTGTTTACTGTCCAGCGCGAGCGCCAGCTGGGCAAAAAGCAGACCGTGGCGGTTTTCCAGATCATACCGTTTTCCCTTCAATTCGACGGCGAGGTATTGACCCTCGCGACCATAGGCGAGCAAGGCTTCCGAAAATCCGGTAAATGCACCTGATTCGGTCATGTGAAGGAATTCAAAAATCCGGGGGGTAAGTAGGTGGATGCCAAAGAAACAGAGGTAATATCCACTGCGCATGCCGGGCACCCACAATTTTTCCTCCGCTTCCGTCGGAGTGGGTTTTTCGATCACTTCGTGGATGCGGTAAAGTGCACGGTTGGCATCAAAATACTCTCCGCCGATGGTGCCAAAAAACCGGATTTGACTTTCATGAGTCGACTGAACTGCGGAAACCGGACAATTCTCCTGCAGATAGGGTTCGATGACCTGAGTCACGCAGTTTTTTCCTGAATCCTGGCTGACGAAGATGTGATCACCAACCATCAGAATGAAGTCATCCTCCCCCACAAAATCGCGTGCCAGCGAAACCGCATGGCCATACCCGAGGCGTTCGTGTTGCACAATGAAGCTCAGTTTGTCCACATGTTCTCCGGCAGCCTCCATGTAGAGGGATTCCGTTCCTGGCGATACGACCATGCCAATCTCCCGAATGCCTGCTTCGACGAGTTCCTGAATCTGCGAGAAAAGAGTCGTGACCGGATAACCTTCACGCCCGGTGAGAGTTTGCACGGGAAGGTGGCGATGGGAGACTCCTGCGGAGGTGATGACAGCTTTATTGGAAAATTCACTCATGGCGGCAGCGAGTTGGATCAGCGCGACAGGTCAGGCAGGCAATCGATCATCATGTTCATGTGGGAAGCGATAACGAGATGCAGGCGTTTGAGATCAAAGCGGAGCACCTTCATGCCGTTCCGGCCGTGTGTTCGGAGAAGGGATCACAAGTTGATGGTGAAGCGGTTAGGTTATGGGGTGCGCGTGGGCAAGGTAAAGCAAATTTCCATGGAACTGCATGGAATTCATGCGTCGCTTCATACGGAAGTTCAAGAAGCTTGATGCGTTGCCAGAATGGGGAAGGATGCTTTTGCAGATGGGCTGGGCATGAAGGTTTCACCGGTATTCGCGATTGTCTTTTGCGAAAGCTTGGGTTGGATCGAAGCCTGTGAATCGAAGCGAACTCATCGATTACTTTCGGACCACCGGGTTTCATCCCAGTCACCGCATGGGGCAAAATTTTCTGGTGGACCGCAACCTCGCGCAGAAACTGGTGGCACTGGCGAAGGTTGAACCGGGGAGTAAGGTCGTCGAAGTCGGGCCGGGCATGGGTATGATCACACGTGCGATTCTGGAGACCGGTGCCAGCTTGTGGACTGTCGAAAAAGATGAGCGCTTGTGGCACTACCTGAATGCACGGCTGCAACCCGAATTTCCAGACCAACTGCGACTGCTCCGGGGCGATGCCGTGCAGCACCCGCTGGCAGCAGCCATGCCGGTTGCAGAGCTGACCGTGATTGCAAATCCGCCTTTTGCCATCACAGGACCCTGGCTGGCAGCAGTGCTGGATGCAGGCTTCCCTCGGGAGATGTCGCTCTTGTTGCAGAAGGAAGCAGTGGATCGGTTGACGGCAAGGGCCGGGAGCAAGTCCTATGGAGTGCTTCCGATCCGCATGCAAGCGGCATACGATGTGGTGGCGACCCATGCTGTGCCCCCGCAGAGTTTTTATCCGGCTCCGAGCATTGATTCTCAGATCGTCTTGTTGAGGAGAAAGGCGGAACCCGTTGAATTGCCGAACCGGTTGATCACAGTGATGCAGGCATTGTTCCAACAGCGGCGCAAGCAGATGGGAAGTCGACTTCGGTCGCTTTTAACGGAAGGGGAACGTCACACTTGGGAGCACGTCTTTGAGAGGAATGGATTGACGCTGCAGAGCCGACCCGAGCAGGTCCCGCTGGATGCATGGATCATGCTGGCCCGACTGATGGAAACCGGGTGAAGCGGGGTGTCTGTCGGGGTACATGCCATTCACCTGAAGCGACGCGCACGTGAGCCGGGAGATACATGCTCTGAGGGGAACGTTCATCGTGAAAGGATTGCATTTGGTGCTGGAATCCTTGCCGTAGCTCCATCGATTTGATAGTCTGCACCTTCCCTTTTCACAGACAATCCCTAACCCCAATCGCAATCCATCATGAAAGTCCTATTGATCGGCGGAACTGGAACCATCAGCATGGCGATCACGCGCCAACTGCTCGCCCAAGACGTGCAGGTAACCCTGCTCAACCGTGGAAATCGCAATAACGGACTGAATGGTCCAAATTTGCGATATCTGCATGGAGACATTCACGACGAGCCGCAAATGAGGGACTTGCTCGCAGAGGAAACCTTTGACGTGGTTGCGGATTTCATTGCGTTCACGCCCGCTCACCTCGAACGGGACTTTCGCTTGTTCAGGGACAGATGTGGACAGTTTGTGTTCATCAGCTCGGCTTCTGCCTATCAGTCTCCACCAGTGGATTATCGTATCAATGAGGGAACTCCCCTGCAGAATCCTTTCTGGAAATACTCACGCGATAAAATTGCCTGTGAAGCGTACTTGTTGGAGCAGTATCGCGACCACGGATTTCCGGTAACACTCGTGCGACCCAGTCACACTTATGATGAGCGATCCATTCCGCTGGGGGTGCACGGAGCGCGTGGAAGCTGGCAGGTGGCCAAACGCATGCTGGAAGGTAAGCCTGTGATCATACACGGAGACGGAACTTCGCTCTGGACCCTCACTCACAATCGGGATTTTGCGACAGGATTCATTGGATTGCTCGGGAACATTCACGCGATCGGGGAAGCGGTACAGATCACCTCCGATGAAAGTCTGACCTGGAATCAGATTTATGGGTGTATCGCCCATGCGCTGGGGGTTGAGCTGCGCGCGGTGCATGTGTCTTCCCGTTTCCTTGCAGACTGCAGCGACTACGATTTTGAAGGAGGATTACTGGGGGATAAGGCCAACTCAGTGGTGTTTGACAATTCCAAGCTCAAGCGACTGGTGCCCGGGTTTCAGGCGACCACGCGATTTGACCAGGGGATTCGGGAAACAGTGCAACATATCCTCAATCATGCAGAACTCCAGGTGGAAGATCCGGAGTTTGACCAATGGTGTGATCGTGTGATTGCGGCGATGCAGCAGGCACTGAACGGGGTCAAAACTTCCTGACATTCTGTCACGAATAAGAAAGGAACGAAATCATGATATCCGTTAAGGGAAAATGGGCACTGATCACTGGAGCGAGTCGGGGAATTGGAACCCTTGTCGCGCGCTTCATGGCAGATCAGGGCTGTCATTTAATTCTTCACAGTCGCAAAGTAGAGCACTGTGAAGCACTGGCAAGGGAGCTTCGTGTGCTGGGAGTTGAAGTGGTAACGGTTGCGGGTGAATTGGGGGATCTCGCGGCGGTTCGCGCGATGCTCGAAGCAATTGATGCGCTGGAAGTTCCGGTGGACCTGCTGTTTAACAATGCGGCGGTGCAAATTGCGTATCGTCAGGATTTTTGGCAGACTCCGGCTGATGATTACGAGCAGAGTTTTCGCATCAACTGCATTGCTCCTGCGATGATGTGCTACCACTTCATGCTGGGTATGATTGCCAGAGGATTTGGACGCGTGATCAACACGACGAGCGGTATTCGCGATGAACCCGAGCAGGCTGGATATTCGGCTAGCAAGGCGGCACTCGACAAAATCACGAAGGATTTGGGGACCAAGGTTGAAGGCAGCAATGTGATCATCAGCTTGACGGATCCCGGTTGGTGTCGAACGGATCTCGGAGGTCCCCGGGCACCCAACGACCCGGCATCTGCACTTCCCGGAGTGATCGTGGGCGCCTTTGTCAACGATGGGCGCAGTGGGAGGATGTTCCATGCTCAGGATTTTGCGGAGCTTTCGCTGGCGGATGCGGTGAAAAAAGCGGAGAGCCTGGTTCGGCATGACTGATGGGGTCGGATGGAACCTGGGAAAGGGGAGATCAACTTGCGGTTGACCTGAACGGGATTCCGCATTGATTGCTGAGTGATCTGCAGCAGCTTTGCGGCGGCGCAGTGATTGGAATTACTCATGCTCCCAAACCTGATGATGTTGAAACCTCGATTCAGCGTATTCGTTGCACTGGTGCTTACATTCAGTGCAGTTCCACTGGCAAGTCTGGCTCAGTCAGAGGGGTTGCCCCAAGGCACAGGTTGGACGAGCAGCAGCTTTGATTCACCCGGGTCAACCCATGGAGAGGGGTTCAAGGTTTCGTTTCAAGTGGAGCTCAAAGGAAACGCAGCGGAGACGATGGACCGCATCACTCTCGAGGGAGAGACGCGAGTTCAGAATTCACGTTTGGATCTCTATTTCAAGCAGAAGGAACGTGAGTATCAGAGTTCCGGGTCTGTTTCGGGCATGGGAGCGATGACCGATGCGGCGCAGCGAACCCGTCCAGAGCGTCCGTCACGTGATGGCGGGCTTCCAGAGTCCGGCTTGGCGGAGCAGATGGGAAGTGACAGCTGGGGAGATAGTTGGGGCGAGCCGCAAGCCAGTCTATTGCAGGGGCATTTCAAACTGCTTCGACTGCAGCCCTTGGCGAGCACTGGTAATGTGACGGCGGAACTCTATATTGGGAAAGAAACCTTTTCCCCTCATTTGGAAGCACTTGAGGTGCGGCTCAATCCATTCAAAAAAACGGTCATGGAAGTGGTCATGTCGGGATTTACCAAGGTGGACCTGCGCAATGTCCGTGTGGTAGTGGATCTTGATGGTCCCGTGAAGCCCGAGTGGAAGGAGCAGGAGTTCAGCGCGATCTTTCAGGTTGAACTTCAGATTGGAGAGTATGCGAGTGAATGGGATTCCGGCTTTGGTGATGAGCCTGAAATTCAGTGGGTCGAGGATGAGGAGAGCACTGAATCAGAGGAAGCCCAAGGGGATCTCTTTTGAACGGCAAACAAGCTGTTGTCGCTGCAGCCAACGTGTGGTGGTGGGTGAAGCTTACGAGCAGGTATTGAATCGCCAAGCGAGAATGCGTGACTGCTTGTTGCCGTGCTGCATGGGAAGGATGCGCACTTCGGCAGGATTGAGTTTTTCGAGCATGGGCTTGAGCTGGGTAACGGAAGATGCCCGCGAGAGCAGAGTGGTGAACCAATGCACTCGAGATGCATGGACGGCGCTCTCATGGAGCAGTTGTTGCACAAACCCGACCTCGCCCTCAGGGTAACAGAGTTCGTGAATCCATCCCCCGGTGCTCCGAAACCTGGGGTGGCTGGGAAGATTGCGCCGCAGATGCGTGCGATGTTTGTGATGATGTGCCCGAGCTGCGGACTCCGGGGAATCATAGAAAGGGGGATTGCAGACGGTGGCGGTGATCTGATCATCGTTGTGGAGCACGCCCTGCAAAATTCGAGCGGGATCAGCCTGAACCCTTATGACTATTCTTGACGCGATTTGCGGGTTGCGCAGCAGCGTAGTCCGAAGGCACTGGAGGGATGGCGGGCTTGCATCGCAGGCAATGACACGCCACTTGAAATGGGAGGCGGCGAGCAGGGCGTATATCCCGCTGGCACCCGTTCCGATGTCGAGCAGCGTGACCTCAGGAACGTTTTTTCCGATCAGCGAGCGCAGATGGAAAAGGTAGTCGATGCGTCCCGGAATGGTGGGGCAGAGGTAGGGTTCGGGAAGCTCCCAATCTGATATCCCGTAGTCGTTTTCCAGGATCGCGCGATTGAGCAACCGAACTGCTGTCGGGTCGGAGAACCGGATCCAGCGTCCGGAACCGTCCGGTTTTTCGATCAAGTGAGAGTTTAGTTTGGGAAAAGCACTTGCGAGCTGGTCAAAATCGTAAGGTCCGACGTGAGGATTGTCGGGATGAAATCCCGAAATTGCCGGGTGTTTTTCATCCTCATTTTGCATTGGAAAGGGGGCAGAATTGGGTCAGCGCAGGATGCTGACCAGCTCCACCTCAAAGTGAAGGGTCGAATGAGCGGGGATGCGCGCTGATGCACGTTCACCATAAGCGAGATGCGATGGGATAAAGACCTCCCAGATGGATCCGACCGGCATCAATTGCAGGGCCTCACTCCAGCCATCAATCAGTTTGTCCACCTCAAAAATTGCGGGTGGGCGAATGATTTCGGTTTCATCGAAGATGGTGCCATCGAGCAGATATCCCTGATAATAAACCTCAACGCGGTCATGGGGTCCGGGTCGTGGACCATCCCCCTCAACAAGTATGCGGTACTGCAACCCGCTTTCAGTGGTAATGACACCTTCTTTTTTGGCGTTTTCCTCGAGGAAGCGCTCTCCCTCGATACGATTGGATTCGCTTGCACTGACGCTGGATACAAGCAGCAGGAGTAATGAAAAAAAGAACGAAATGCCTGACAAAACCTTCATGGCAGCAGCGTGAAACATCGTCTGCTACTTTGCAACAGCAGATCCATGTTCGGTGGGTGCGGCATCGACTCGCAGTGAGGGGTCAAACGTGAGTGATTGTTCCCTGCTGTCGGGAAGGTTGTAGTCCGGCTGCATCCATGCGGCAAAGGCGATCATGGACGCATTGTCACCCGTATGTTTGCGTTCCGCCATGAGTACCGGAACCTTGTGCTTGCGACCCAGCGCTTCAAAATGGTTTCGCAGCAGACCATTGTTGGACACTCCACCGGACAAGCCGATGGATTTCCAGTCTCCTGAACTTAACACGTGGCGAGTCTTGCGAATAAGTTGATGCACCACTGCGCCCTGGTAGGCGTAGCAGAGGTTGGGGAGTTCCTGCTCGACAGTGGCGTCATCCATTTTTTCGAGTGTGTAGCGCAGGCTGGTTTTCAGGCCGGAAAAACTGAAGCGCAAGTCCTTGGGATTGGGGAAGGAAACGGGAAACTCGAGTCCGGCTGGTCCGCCACTGCGTGCGAGTTTTTCGATGACGGGTCCACCCGGGTAGGCGAGGCCGAGCAATTTGGCTCCCTTGTCGATGGCTTCTCCTGCAGCGTCATCGACGGTTTCTGCAAGAATTGAGATCCGGAGACTGGTATCGATTCGAATGAGCAGGGTATTTCCTCCAGATACGATCAAACCCAAGTGTGGAAGAAGGGAGTGGAGCTGCACGCGAAAGGAAGACGGGTCTGCTGCGTGCAGGGGAATAAAGGGCGAATAGGCATGGCCCTGCAGGTGGTTGACTCCCACGAGGGGTAAGTCGAGACTCAAGGCGAGCGCTTTGGCGAGTGTGATTCCCATGGCGAGGCAGGCGGCAAGGCCGGGTCCCCGGGTGACGGCGATCTGCTGCACTTGTTGAAAGTCCAGTTCGTTTCGCAGTCGTTCCAGCAAGGGGAAAAAGTTTTCCAGGTGTTCGCGGCTTGCGAGGTCAGGCACGACTCCACCGTAGCTGGCATGAAGCTCCAGTTGGCTGCAGATGTACTCGTGGCTGAGGCCCGCAGTCGGACAAAAACAGGCAACTGCGGATTCATCACAGGAACTCTCAACTCCCAGTATCATGGCTGCATGTTCAACCGGATTCGTTGAATGGCGCAAGCCCGATTCTGGAAACAGGCGGCTCAGGAGGAACGCTGGAGTGAGCGCAGGGCTGCGCTCCAATAAGGATCACCCTCCGCCGCATAGGGTGCGATCCCCTGGCGTTCCCGCATACGCTGAGTAGTGTAGTCGTTGTCGCTCAACGGGATCCTGACATCGGGCTGAATACCCACTTCATGGATGGTGGAACCGTCGGGAAAAAAGTAGTAGCTGGAAGTCTTTTTGTAGGCATCGCCCCGGCGCATGCGGTAAACGGTCTGGATCGATCCCTTACCCAAGGTGGTTTCTCCTACGATGGTAGCCTTTCCTGTGACCTGCAGGGAACCAGCGAGAATCTCGGATGCACTGGCGGAGTTTCGATTGACGAGAATGACAACGGGTGTGTTGTGGATCATCCGGGGTCGCCGCGCGTGGTAGGTGCGTTCACGGTCACCCTCGGTGCTTCGGGTTTGCAGCATGAGTTCCCCGCGATCATAGAAGGCATCGAGCATGTCAATGGAGCTTTGCATAACGCCTCCCATGTTGTTGCGCAGGTCGATGACGATACCCTGCAGCGCTGGTGTGGAATGGGCACGGAGAGCTTCGTAAAATTCGTCATCGGTTTTTTCACCGAATTGGTCGATCTTCAGGTAAAGCACTCCATCTTCGGTACGGTGTACTCCGCGTATACTTGGGATGTCAATTGCACTGCGCTGCAGCACCAGGTCGATGATTTGTTGATCCCGCAGCACCTGAAGCTTGAGTTCAGTGCCTGCGGTGCCGCGGATCTGGTGCACGACACGGGAGAAATTCCAGCCACGCACGTCGAGATCATTGATTCGGGTGATGACATCGCCTCGATGCATGCCGAATCGTTCTGCGGGACTCCCCTCAAACACATCGCGAACTTCGGCACCCTGTGGATTGCTCATCAAGGACACTCCGATGCCTTCATACTCCTGACGGGAATCGATGGAAAATGATTCGAACTGGTCCTCGGACAGATAGGTGGAATACTGATCAACGGACTGGAGGGCCTGTTTCAGCTGGGTTCGGTCTTCGTCGCGACTCAAGGCCCAGAAAGGATCGCGAGCTACGAGACCTGTGCGGGATAAAATGTGATGAACCGCCGACTCGATACCGACGGCCTCGAGCACTTCGGGTTTTCGATGGTAGAGGATCCACACCGACTGCAAGCCGATAATCATCCAGCAGATGGCCAGAATCCAGGGGGTGCTGTGTTTCAGTCGTGGTTTCAAGGTTCGTGAAATTTGAAAACAGTTGGAAATTGCTCCGTTATGCGCCAATTGTCAAACGAGGGGAGGTGCTCTTTGATTGTCAGAATTCTCCACATCGGATGTGGTGGATGCAGAATCCCGCGATGCAGGTGCATCCCCCTGGGTAGAAATCGTTAGCATCCATGTCGAAAACCGAAAAAACCTGTCTACACTGTGGTGCTCCCTTTCAGGGGAGTTCTGATTTTTGCTGCCGAGGCTGCGAATATGTGCACCACCTCATTGTGGAGGAGGGCTTTGATCGCTACTATGAGTTGAAGGATAAAAACCTGCAGCCTGTGGGCACGACAGCTTTTGTGCAGCGCGATGACCGTGAGTTGGTTGAGAAGTGGCGGCAGCGAGAAGAGGTGGCACCTGGAGTCCTTCAGCAGGATTTTGAACTCAAGGGAATTTCCTGTGTGGGCTGTGTCTGGCTGATTGAGAAAGTCTTTTCCAGATATGACGGAGCAGTGGGGATCGAGATCGATCCGCAGCACGGCCGTGTTTCGATCGAGGCAGCGCGGGAGTTTGAGCTTGCGGCATTTGCGGGGGAGATCCAGCGATTTGGTTACACCCTAAGGGAATGGTCGGGAGCACGAGGGCAAGAGTCGGAAGGACAGACTGCCGGGGGCAAGATTGGGGTTTGTGCGTTCCTTGCACTGAATGCAATGGCATTCACCCTACCATTTTACCTGGGAATGTCGCAGGACGATGCACTGGCTCCGTTGCTGCGGTTTGGGATTGTTGTGCTGGCATCCTTCAGTGTGCTGCTGGGAGGTTCCTTCTTTTTTCGACGTGCGCTGGCCTCGCTGCGCATGGGAATGTTGCACATCGACCTTCCGATTGCGCTTGGAATCGCAGTGGCCTACGCGGGATCTCTGGTGGGTTGGATGACGCGGGATCCCGATCTGTTTTATTTTGATTTCATTGCCATCTTCATTGTTCTGATGCTGGTCGGGCGTTGGTTCCAGGAACGGGTGACCGAGCGAAACGTGCACCAGGGGTACGAGGCGCATCCCTCAGAGCAGTTTGTGGAACAACTGGAGGGTAGCGGTGAACGAGTCGGAAGGTTGAATGTCAGGGATTTGCAGCGCGGCATGGGGTATATTCTACCGGCAGGGGCATGGGTGCCCGTACAGTCGCGACTCGAATCCAGTGAATTGTTACTCAGCCTCGAGTCCATCAATGGCGAGTCCGACCCTCGGGTCTACACAAAAGGTGACGTCATCCCGGCAGGAGCCATGATCCTTTCGAGAGGAGAGGCAGCGGTGATGCACGCCCAGGAGGATTGGTCCCAATCCTTGCTCAAGCGACTCTTTGAAATCCAGTCGGGAGGTCGTCGGGAAAGTTCGCTGATGGAACGGATTCTGAAGGTTTACATCCTGGTGGTGATTGCGTTGGCAGGACTGGGCCTGGTCGTGTGGGGATTGGGCATTGGGGACTGGCGAACGGGATTCCAGGTCACCGTGTCCATCCTGGTCGTTTCATGCCCCTGCGCCATTGGATTGGCCTATCCACGAATCAATGACCAATGTGCAAGATGGCTGAGGACGCGAGGGGTTTACGTACGCCTCCACAGTCTTTGGGGCAGGTTAAAGCAAGTGCGGCAATTGTGTTTCGACAAGACCGGAACACTCACGCTGGAAACTCTTGAACTGCTCAATCCCGAAGATTTGAAAACGCTCTCAGATGGCCAGTTTCAGGCGTTGTTTGCGTTGGTGGACCGTAACCTTCACCCGGTGGGTCGTTCGCTGAAAGAACATTTGCTGACACAGAAACCCTCGCTGTTGCGCTCGAGTGAGCCGAGAGAAGCGGTTGAGGAAACCGTGGGTTTTGGGGTGAAGACACGATGGATGGGTCGGGTGTATGAACTGCGGAAAAGCAGTGACCCATGCCGCGCTGGGATGAGTGATTTTATGGAGCAAGGAGAATGCATCGCATCCTTCGCATTCAGGGATTCGGTTCGTCGTGACGTGGAGTCCTGTGTGCAGTGGTTTGAACAAAACGGGTTGTCGGTCAGCATCATCAGTGGAGACAGCGCGGATCGAGTGCGGCAACTTGCGGATTCCCTGGGATTACCGACGGAGCGTGCTGTGGGTGGGATGGATCCTGTCGCCAAGGCTCGATGGATCGATGAGCGGGAACCGGAAACCGTCATGATGGTGGGTGATGGTGCCAACGATGCGCTTGCCTTTGAGCGTGCGGGATGCCGGGCGACTCCGGTGATCGGTCGGGGCATTCTGGAGAATCACTCGGATTTTTTCTTTTTGGGGCAGGGAATCCAGGGTGTGGTGGATGTTTTTCGCCTGGCCTCCCTGAGGCAGCGCACGCTGCATCAGGTGCTGTCCCTCACCTTGAGTTACAATGCAATTGTCGTGGTCATTGCGATGCTGGGGTGGATGAATCCGCTATTGGCGGCGATTCTGATGCCGTTGAGTTCCATTGTAACGGTCAGTTGGGCATCGCTTTGTCTGGCGAGCGGGCGACTCAATCGCATGCTGACCCAGCTCTGAGACCCATAAATCAATGGGCCGCTCTCAGGCCTGTACTTCGAGCTGGTTGCTGGAAAATTTGTCAGCGGGAATGGATGCGGATGACTGCGCCTCAATCCCGTTTCGGTAGGTTTCCATTGCCGTGCGCTGGCTCAGGATCGAAACCCGCGATGCGGCGCTCGCCGCGACGTTGAGATCGGCCTGGGAGGGGTTCGATACCGAAACCGCAGCCCGTTGGATGGTCTGCAGCACCTTGCGAATGTCCTCCGGCTTGGTGGAATTGAACTTGGGATTCACCTCAACGCTTCCGTTAATCACGTAGGGACGACCATCCGGGCCGACTTGGTACTCATAGCGAATGGCACCGGCGTGACGGCCCAGCAGGCGTGCGTGAGCTTCTTCTTCCTTGCGAACGGTTGCATCGCGCAGGCGAAGCTCCTGAAGCATCCGGCGCTGTTCTTCGCTGAGTTCCCGGGAGGATGAAGTGGGTGCAGAGGCGTCAGGATCGGTCAACCCACTCACGTTTTCCTGCTTGGGCAAAAAAAAGGGAGCGGCTTTTCCTTTGATCATGATTTGCGGGTTCGAGCGCATTTCATGGAAGCCTGTCAGCGGTTCTGTCATGAGCCATTCTCAATATTCCAAGTCTGGTAATCGGAAAAAATGCTTTAAAGTTAAGGGTGTTTTAAAGATTTTTACAATTTCGGCCCGCTCAGGTGAATCAATCCTGCAATAGTTGGATGCTTCCGAAGCCGGATGGGGCGAGAGAGGGGATGGTTATCTTCGGTGCAGAAGGAGTGAATTTACGCAAAACCTGCTTTATTGACAGGAAAGCGTGCCGATCATCAAAATGGACCAGCACGGACAGCCCCAAAGGGATTCTGATTTCCCGACCGACGGTTCTTGAAATCGTGCACGGGTGGTGGTAGTCTGAGTTGTTTTCAGATCGATTTGATGTCTTAACATGTGGGAAGCGAGCAACAGGGATTGGTTGGTAAAACTCATGGATGACCCTTCACCGGTCGTTCAGGAGCAGCTTTTCCAGTATTTTTCGGGAAACGAGGCAGAATCGGTGGAATTTCTGCAGGAATTGGCCAAACACCGACGCGGACTCGTTGCCTATCACGCACGGCAGTTTCTCGAGCGCATGGGCGTCGAGAATACCATTGAGGCTTTTCGATTTTTCATTCGCTCCTTCAACTATGAACTGGAGACGGGCAGCTGGTTGCTGGACCGCACAATCCATCCCCGGCTAAACATCGCACAGTCGAGTGAAATGCTCGATGAAATGGGAGTGCGCGCACTTGATCTGTTTGTCGAGCCTTGTTCGATCAAGGAAAAATGCCGGGTGATCAACCGGGTGATGTTTCATGAGTTCGGGTTTGCGGGGGATCTTGAAGAATACAAGAAGCCGGAGAGCAGCATGGTGAGCCAGGTTCTGAAAACTCGGAGGGGCATTCCGCTTTCACTTTCGATCATTTACATTCTGGTGGCAATGCGCTGTGGCGTGGATCTGCGTCCCATCGCGGTGCCCGGCAGGTTCATGGTGGGCTGTTTTTCCGAAGAAAAACCCTTTTTTATCGATGTTTTTGAGAACGGACGTTTTCTCACGGTTGCGGATGTGTTGATTTTTCTGGAGACTAACCGCATCACCTACAACGAAGGATCACTCTCTCCCGTTCCCGTCGGGGAAGTGCTGTGTCGCAGCTGCAAGAATCTGCACAATCAGTTCCTTGCGGCAGAGGACAACAAACGCGCCGACCTCTTTGCGGAATTCATTGACGAATTCGAAAATGCGTACAAGCGTGCTCAGCGAACTTCGTAACCATTTCTCATGCTCCAGATTGACGGACTTCGGTCCTTTAACGTGCCCGGCACCCACCTTGCGGTTGTGGGTTATCCCATAGCGCACTCGATCAGTCCGATTTTTCAGAATGCTGCGCTGCAAACGATGGCGCGGCAATACGCTGATCTGGCAGACTGGACCTATCACAAGATTGAGGCACCAGTGGAAGAACTTCAGCAGGTCATAGAATTGACAACATCCCGTGGCTTTCGGGGACTCAACCTTACCCTGCCCCACAAGGTTGAAGTGCTGCCATATCTGGATCGCATTGATCCTGTTGCGAAAAAAATGGGCGCGGTCAATACGCTCAGTTTTGATTCCGCTGGGGTGACGGGTTACAATACGGACGGTGATGGCATTTCGCGGGCAATTCGCCATGCGCTGGAGATCGGAGTTGAAGGCAGAGCGGTTGTGGTTCTCGGAGCTGGTGGAGCAAGCCGTGCTGCCTGTGTTCGCTTCCTTGAGGAAGGCTGTAGTGAACTGTGGGTTGGAAATCGGAGCCTACCGCGCCTTGAGTCCATGTTGGATCACTTGCGGCGTGAGTACCCGGGTCGTGCGATTCACGGTTTCCAATCCGGCTTGGAACTGCCGGAACCCAGTGAGGATGCACTGCTGGTGCAAGCGACTTCCCTCGGGTTAAAACCGGACGACCCTTTGCCTGCGGATGATCAGCTGTTATCCCGTGTTGCTTACGTGTATGACATGGTCTATGGGAGAAAGCCTACTCCACTGGTGCGTGCCGCACTTCGCCTCGGCAAACCGGCGAGTGATGGACTGCCCATGTTGCTGTATCAAGGTGCGCGCTCGCTGGAGATCTGGACTGGGTTGCCTGTGCCAGTGGAAGCGATGGCCAAAGCTGTCGCCCGGCATCATGGGAAGCTTGACAATGTGAGTGTTGCTGAGCGAAAGGCGACACCGTAGAAACCCTGAATTTGCCATCCCAAGTGTCTATCATGGAAACCATTGCCATACTCGAAACCACGGCCCCCTGGGTGATGCCAGTTGGGGTCTTTATCCTGGGTGCCTGTATTGGCAGTTTTCTGAATGTGTGCATTGTGCGCATACCGGCAGGCGAGTCACTCTGGTGGCCTCCGTCGCACGCTGCCGATGGGCGGCGCCTGAGCTGGTGGGAGAATGTGCCGATCCTTGCCTGGTTTTATTTGCGCGGGCGGGATCGTGTGACGGGCGAACCTTATAGTTTTCGTTATCCGTTTGTTGAGCTGCTGACAGCGGTATTGTTTGGAGTGTGCTGGTGGATGCACAGTCCGCTTGTTGCGCTGGCAGGCATGATCCTGCTATCCCTCTTGATAGTAGGTTCGTTCATTGACCTGGATCACATGATTTTGCCAGATGGAGTGACGATTGTTGGCATGATTGTGGGGGTGTTGCTCTCCTTCTGGATTCCGGAGATGCATTTGCCGAAGGGGCAGAGTCCCTATTTGAGTGATGGGTTTGCATCTGGCGTGATCTCGATGATTTCGGTTCTGATAGGAGCAGGACTGGTATTCTGGGTGGGGGAACTGGGCGAAGTGGCATTTCGCAAGCCCGCAATGGGATTGGGTGATGTCAAACTGGTTGGCTGCATCGGTGCTTTTTGTGGATGGCAGGGAGCCGTGTTTTCGCTCTTTGGTGGAGCGGTGATTGGCTGTGTGATCCTGTTGCCGTTGTTGCTGCTGATGAGACGCAGTCAGGGCAAGCCTGGGCTTCGACAAAACGAAGATTTGCAAAAGGAAACTGCAGGCGGAAATTCAGGGGAAACAACGGATGCGACTCTCGCGCAAGGATTAGGCATGGAGGTCCCATTTGGGCCGATGCTTGCTCTGGGTGGAGCAGTGTATTTTCTCGGCGCGGATGCCTGGGTGGATCCCTATTTTGCGATGTTGGCGGAAATGGTGTTTGGAAGGTAAGTTGCCGATTCGGAAGGATCGGACCAGAAAACTCAGGGTTTTTCTGCAAGAATGATCGCACGTTTGGGAGCCGGGTATCCCTCAAAGGTTTTCTCCAAATCGTTCGGGTCGAGAAAATTCACGAGGGATTCATAGGGCATCCAACGCGTACTGCGCTGTTCACGAATACTGGTGATGCTCTGGTGAACGGTGCGCACATTTTTGAATCCGATCTTTTTCATCCATATTTCGATGGCCTGTGCGGATGGAATGAACCAGACATTCCGCATTTTGGCATAGCGATCCTGTGGCACGAGCACCGTGTGTTCATTGCCATCGATCACGATGGACTCGAGCACCAGCTCACCTCCGCTGCGAAGAGCTTCGAACAGCCGTTGCAGGTGATCAAATGGCGAGCGTTGATGGTAGAGCACCCCCATGCTGAAGACCGTATCAAACATTTCCAGATTTACGGGCATGGACTCGAAGGGTACGGGGGCGAGTTGCACAGGTTGCGTAACACTTCCGAGGAAGTGACACAGCATTCGGTACTGCATGATATAGCGCAGGTAGGGATCAACTCCGATCACAAAACGCGCACCGTCTCCGAGCATGCGCAGGGCGTAGTAACCATTACCACAGCCCACATCCAGGATGCGTCGATTGTCGAGAGGGGCGATTGCTGCTTTGAGGCGATCCCACTTCTGGTTGCACTGCCATTCGGTGTCGATCAGGACATCGTGGATGCGAAAGGGACCCTTGCGCCATGGAATCATGCGCATGAGCAGTTCATCGATTTGACGGGTTGTGGATTCGGGTATGGGTGTATGGGAGCGTACCTTGATAACCGCCTGGTCCAGGTGAACTTCGTCAGGCTCAATCCGGGGCAAATTCTGAAACGTATCGAGCCACAGGGGTAGGTGTCCGTTGCGGGAGACCTCCAGCGCGTTCGGGATGTCTTCCCGAAGTTGGTCAGCCCAGTTTTTCCATCGATCCCCCGCCACTCTTTCGTAGAGGGGTTCGAAATCAAACAGGCCGCTTGAAAACTCGATGATCTTTTTGACACTCCAGTCCATTTATAGTGTCGGCTTGGGATATAAGTGTGGATTCTGAATTCATTGCATAACCATAAGATCATTGAAAACAACACATTAATCCCTAGCCTTCACCCTTCTGTTACTTGCAGCCACCTCATGAGAAGCATTGAACTGATCAGCATTGTTGAATCCAGCCTTAGTGATGTTTGGACGGCCTGGACGACGGAAGAAGGCCTGAATGGATTTTTTGCGGAGAAAAATCGGGTGGAATTGGCAATTGGAGGTGCGTATGAGCTGGAAGTTCATTCCTGGTCGCCAGAATTGATTCGTTCCCGTCCGACGGGAGTTCTTGCATATGTGCCGGAGCGCATGCTCGCATTCGAGTGGAACCAATTTCCTCAAGGACTGTCACTCGACGGGGGAAGCACCTGGGTGGTTGTGGAGTTCAAGGAAATGGATGATGAACTCTGCGAAGTGTCGCTGACCCACCTTGGTTGGAACGAAGGTGCAGATTGGGAGACCTGTTATCAGTATTTTCTTTCCTTCTGGCCCAAGGTATTACAGCGCTTTGAGCGCTACATGTGTGTTGGGGAGATTGATTGGAGCACGATTTCCCGCTCCTGAAGTGTCGGGTTCGTGAGGCAGGAGAGCGGTGCTTGAATGCTGTTCCGGTCAGTAAACGAATCCGTGATGATCGGCTGAAAACGTGTCGTCAAAATGGCTTCAAGTCGAAGCAAAGGAGAACATCCACGTGACCCACAGAAGATAGTCAACCGCGGGATTTGCACACGGAGTTTCCGAGTCTGCCTTAAGACGCTTTTTCCCTTGCCATTTCCGGTGCATCCTATCGAATCAGCCTTTTTAGGATTTTGCCACGATGAAGATACTTGTTACCGGAGGAACAGGATTTACTGGAAAAGCCCTGGTCAAACGATTGCTTGATGACGGCCACGATGTTGTCGCAATGGACTACAAAGAGGGTTTAAAAACGGATGAAATCCGCAAGTGGGGTGCCAAGGTCATCATCGGGAGTGTCGTGGATCGAGAAGTGGTTGATCAGGCATTGCAGGGAGTGGAATTTGTGATGCACCTTGCGGCTGCATTTCGGGAACTCAATGTGCCTCAGTCCTATTATCGTGATGTCAATGTGGGAGGAACTGAGGTGATGCTCGAGGCGTCCTTGCGCCACGGCGTTCGAAAGTTTGTGTACTGCAGTACCTGTGGGGTGCATGGGAATATTGCAAACCCACCGGGAGGGGAAGATGCGCCGATCCAACCTGCCGATTATTACCAGCAGACCAAATACGAAGCCGAGCCGTTGGTGCATGCGTATCAGGAGAAGGGTCTGAAGACCGTGATTTTGCGTCCTGCTGCGATTTATGGTCCGGGCGATCCTGAACGCTTCTTCATGATTTTCAAGCGAGTTGCAAAGGGCAGTTTTCCGATGTTCGGGAAGGGCAAGACCTTGTATCACCCGCTCTACATCGACAATCTTGTTGATGCGTTTGTCAATTGTCTGGGAGATGGTATCGGTGAGGGTGGAACCTATCTGATCGCGGATGAAGAATACATTGAGATCCGTGACCTGGTTAAGCGAGTGGGAAGATCGATGGGAGTTGACATGAAGATTCGTTACTACCCGATCCTTCCGTTGATGTTGGCGGGATATTTTTTCGAGTTTGTCTGCCGTCCCTTTAAGGTGACCCCACCGATTTTCCCACGGCGGGTCGACTGGTACCGGCAGAACCGGGCGTTTGACATCTCGAGTGCAAAGCGGGAGCTGGGTTATGACCCCAAGGTGGGTTTGGATGAAGGACTCAGGCGAACGGCCGAATGGTATAAGGCGGAGAATTACCTTTGAGGAACACTGCGGTGGTAGAATCCACTTTTGCCCTCAGGCTTTGACGGCAATCAGTGAAGTAAAGTTGAAGCATTGAAACCACGTGCAGATGCGGTCAAATCCGGCTTGATGCAAGCGTTCTTTGTGGGTAGGCAGGGATTCCGTGATCAAGGTATTTTCGAGGGCAGTTCGTTTTTGGCTGATTTCAAGATCACTGTAACCGTTTCTTCTTTTGAAGTCGTGGTGTAACTGGTAGAGCAGAGCCTCTTCTTCGACGTCGTCAAAGTGAATTTTCTCAGAAAGGATCAAGGCTCCTCCGGGATTCAGCCCCTGATGGATTTTTTGAAGCAGGCACAGGCGATCTGCCAGGGGAATGAATTGCAACGTGAAGTTGAGGATCACGACGGAAGCGTTTTGGATGGGTGTTTCGCGCAGGTCCTGTTGGTGAAGCAGGATGGGGTTTGAAGGAGGGTTTGTCTGGATTTCCTTCTCGCAACGCTCAAGCATCGGGGCTGAGGTATCAATCGCGTGAACTTCGTAGGGAACATCGCTGCGCGCATTGGCAGCAATGAGACTGCCTGCCCCCAGTGAACAGCCCAGATCATAGATGCGGCTCTGCGGTTGAACCATGCGCGAGGCAATCACTCCGATCATGGCCAGTGTTGTCCGGTAGCCCGGAACGGAACGTGATATCATGTCTTGAAAAACGCGAGCGACTGAATCGTCAAAAGTGAAATTTTCGACCCAGTCGATGGGTTTGGCATAGATATCGTCGCGCATGACAGTGATGGGATGTTGGATGAACAGGTGGGCCAGTTTGCTGCTACAGCAGTATCAGGACTGGGCAGCGATCAGATCCGCATGCGCTGCCATCCAGACATTAAAGTGCAGGGGTTGGTCCGGCCAGGCGTCGAGTTTCACGCTTGCTCCCACGGATTTGGCAAACGCGAGTCCGGCTGCGATGTCCCAAAGCTTGATGCCTGTTTCGTAATAAACATCAAAATATCCGGTTGCGACATAGGTCATGGCAAGAGCTGCGGTTCCGATCATGCGCACTTTTTTGTAGCGCAGCAGGATTTGAATATAGCTGTCCATCGAATCCATATCCCGCTTCATAGAGTGGGGGAATCCGGTTGTGAGACATGCCTTGTCGAGTGAGGTTTCCCAGTTGGGTGTGTGAGGTGTTCCGTTGATAGCGAAGGGAAGTCCCTCTCCGCCCGTGAAAATCTCGTCTCGATTGAAATCATAGACCACTCCAAGCACAGCTTCGCTACCTCGCATCAGCCCGATACTCACGCAGCATTGCGGGTAGGCCCTCAGGTAGTTGTAAGTGCCATCAAGCGGGTCGACGACCCAGTAGTATTGCTCAGAATCCCAGAGGGTGCTGTCACCTCCCTGCTCCTCTCCAATGATCGGGAAAGGACTCGCACTGCCCAGATAATCGCGAATTTTGCGTTCAGACTCCAGGTCAGCCTGAAGTTTCACATCGTGAGCCTCCTCGACGTGAATGGATCGGTAGCCTTTGGCAACCTGCTTCAGGGGTTCAGCGGCGACTTTTGCTGCCTGGATGGCAATTTCGAGATTCGTTCGAGTATCGTGCATTTTCCACATCATTTGAAACAAGGATTGAAGGCTCAATCCCTAAAATCAATGAGATTCCCAGTTCATAAGGTTCATGAGAAAAATCTGAAATATTTGGAATAAAAAAACTCGTAAACTCGAATTCTTTTTATTAATCGTAGGAAAATAATCTAAAACGTTCGAAACACTTGAGCGTTCCTTTGAATTTCAGTCAAGCGGTTGACGAATCGATAAGGAGCAACTGGCGGGCAGTTACCAGTTGCTCCTTTTTTTTGCGAAAAAAAAGCAACCCTAGGGTTGCTTTGGCGAGAGGGTGAAACTCTCTGAAAACTGCGCAGTGGATCGATATCGGGTTACGGGGTATCTTCTGTTGGATCAGAATCCTCGGAATCAGGAACGCTTTACGCTGATGCGTTGGATTTCCTGGTTTTCAACAGGACGATCCCCTCGGCCGGTTGGAGTGGTTTCGATCTTTTTCACCACGTCCATTCCAGAAATGACCTCGCCAAAGATGGTATGGCGCATTTGCAGCCAAGGAGTCGGAGCACAGGTGATGAAGAATTGACTTCCGTTGGTGCAAGGTCCGGCATTGGCCATGGCAAGCAACCCGGCACGGTCAAATTTGCAGTCAACCGTGCATTCGTCCTCGAAGGGTTTCCCCCAGATGGATTTGCCGCCCATACCAGTTCCATCGGGATCTCCTCCCTGGATCATGAACTCCTGAATGACGCGGTGGAAGATCACACCATCATAGTAGCCCTTTTCAGCATGTGTGGTGAAATTTTCACAGGCCTTGGGGGCGACTTCAGGGAACAGGTTGATTTCAATGTCTCCCTGATTGGTGTGCAAAATGACGGATAATTGACTCATGGGCTTTACTTCAACAATCCATATCGGGATTGCAACCTTTGAGCATTGCAAAGCGACTGAAAGCTCAAAATTTCAGCCTGTGGATTTTCATAAAAACATCATTTACAAGGATTCAAAACTTTCCTAGCGTTGAGGTTTCAGCATGCTATGCGTGCATTGCAAATGCTGAGAGCATTGGGGGGCTGTAGCTCAGTTGGAAGAGCGCTTGAATGGCATTCAAGAGGTCGACGGTTCGATCCCGTTCAGCTCCACCATCCTTCGCTCCTGCTGGAGCTTCGGATGGTGTACCCTCGATTCTGTTGAGCTTCCAAATTCGTGGATGAGAATGAGATGCGAAGGATGGTGGAGCCGCTCGAAGCCCGAAGGGCGAAGTGGGGCGTTTGGAAGTCGGATTTACGCGTATGGCTTCGCTCCTGTCGGAGCTTCGGATGGTGTACCCTCGATTCTGTTGAGCTTCCAACTTCGTGGATGAGAATAACACGCGAAGGATGGTGGAGCCGCTCGAAGGGCGAAGTGGGGCGTTTGGAAGCGTTCAGGCTCTGGGCAGCCGGATTGTGAAGGTGGTGCCCACTCCACATTGACTCTCGCAGGAAATCGTGCCCTGCATGGCGTCGACCAGTGCCTTGACGATTGAGAGGCCGATGCCAATGGAGGATTCTCCTGCTGTGGGCTGCGTGGAAATTTTTGCGTGTGGTTCAAAGATTCGCTGCACTTCCTGGTCACTGATTCCGGGACCCTGGTCTGTGACTTTGACCTCAAGATAATCGG
The DNA here is from genome assembly GCA_040224245.1 of Puniceicoccaceae bacterium. NCBI lineage: Bacteria > Pseudomonadati > Verrucomicrobiota > Opitutia > Puniceicoccales > Puniceicoccaceae > Puniceicoccaceae bacterium. Next base: position 44,056 of record JBEGIR010000063.1, read on the forward strand.
ATTGATCCTCAAGCTTCAGCAGAATTTCCCTGCCAGCTTCGCTGTATTTGATGCTGTTGCTGATGAGGTTGTTCAACACCTGAATGAAGGTCTCCCGATTTCCTATTGCGAGTGCACTGTCCGCTTCGGTGCAGTTTTGCAGATGCAGCTTTTGCTGTTTCAGCCGGGAGGGCGTGAGATTTTCCCGCAATGCATCACCGCAGGCATCAACGAGGTCGAACGGGGCTATCGAAAGTTGAAGATTCCCAGATTGAATACGCTCGGAGTTCAGTAGGTTGTTGAGGATTTCCATGGCGCGATTGCAGCTGGCTTCGATCATGTCCACCATTTCCATGGTGCCCTCTGACTGACGGATTTCGTCACGCTCGCGCAGCAAGCTGGAGGTGCTGAGCACTCCATGCATGGGGTTGCGCAGGTCATGAGATACGATAGCAATCAGTTGATCTTTTTGGCGATGCAGTTTTTGCAGGTCGTCGTGGTTACGCTTCAGTTCATCGTTGAGTGAATGCAGTAACCGATTTGAGCGGGCCTGGGTTTGATAGCGCAGGATAAGCAGAATGAAGAGAAAAAGTCCGACCAAAATGGTCACAATCAGGTAATAGCGAAGCGTTCGTTCCTGATCCAATTGCGTCTCACTCATGGCACGCTGGAGTTCCTTGTGTTGGAGTTCCAGGGATTGCCGTTCCTGTTCGGACTCAAGATGCTGGATGCGCAACTGCTGTTGTTCTGCATCAAACGAAGCTCTCAGCTCCTGCAGGCGTTCCTGGTTGGATTGACTGACCATCTGCTCGCGTGCGGCACTATGCTGCATCGCGTAGTCGTAGGCTTGTTCGAAGCGCCCTGCTTTTGCAAAATGATCGGCAATATAACCGAGCACCTCGATTTCCTGCAAATGCAAGCCGTTGGAACGAAACTGCTCCAACGCCTGGTCAAAATATGAAAAAGCCTTGTCGAAGTCACCACTCCCTGCATGGGCTTTGCCGAGATTGGCCAGTGCGACTCCAATGGCTGAGGGATCCTGGATCTCCGTGGCGATTTGCATTCCAATTCTTGCGTTTGCAAGTGCCTCCTCCCACTCCTCAAGTCGAATGTTCAAATCACAGAGATTGAGATATACCCCGACTAAGAGGGAATCCATCCCTGCGTTCGACCCCGTTTGCAGTGCTGCAAGATACATGGCACGCTCGCGCTCCACATCACCCTGAATGCCATAGATGGATGCGAGATTGATGCCGATGACCATGCGCATCTGGGCATCATCGGAGTCCTTGATTTGCTCATAGCAGGATTCGAGATAAGCGAGCGCATCGTCAAAGCGGCCAATCTGCAGGTAGATGTTCCCCAGATTGGCCTGCAATTTCACCAAGGAAGTAGTATCACCGAGCTGAGTGAGCAAATCGATGGCTGCTGTGTAGTGATTGATCGCTGTTTCCAGGTTGCCCTGAATGAAACCAACGTTGCCGAGCAAATTGTGAGCGGAGGCCATTTGGCGGACATCATCGATGCGTTTGGCGATGTTCAGGCCTGATTGGGCAGCAGAGGCGGCATCCTGATGATTTCCCAAGCGAAATTGAATCAAGCCCTTGAGAACCAATGCCTTGCATTTTTGGATATCGGTAAGGTCATGGGCCAGGCACTTTTCGGTCAGCTCCAGTGCTTGTTTAAAATCCCCTGCAAACAGAAGGGCTTTCCCGGCAGCGAGTAAGGTATGAATTTCCGCCTCAGTGGAAGGGTATTGCCAGTTCTCTGCAAGAAATGGGTCGAGAATCGCAAGGGCCTCGGATGGATTTTTATCTGCAAGCTGTTCGGCGTGATCCAGTACCTCCAAGTCCTGAGCGGCGGCCAGGGCAGCGCAAAGGGTCAACAGTAGACTGAAAGCGTTCCTGATGGAACAAATGGGTCGGGTAAATGCCATCCGGGAGATCTGATGCATTCCGAAAAGAAGTACACGATCATGGTCATTGCAACCTAGATTTGTGGGCGAAAGCGGAATTCTTTTTCAATGAAAGTGGTGCATGTTGAGGTGAAAACAGAAAGCATTGCTTTTGGATTGGGTTCACCCATACTCATGCGGGTATGAAGCAGCGAGATGAAGGAAGCGCGCGAATGAGTGACGAAGTCTCGGAGAGTGAAGCCAGCCAGCTCATCGAATGTTTCAAACATGATGCTCCCGCCATTCTTGCATTGCTGGAGCGGCAACTGAGCGTATTGCATACGCGTGGCCAGTTGGTCATCGGTTTTGGGTCGATTGTCATCACAACCACAGGTTTTTCGGGTCGAATGATAGCGGGAACTCATGCCACAGCACAAGTTTCCATCATTGTTGGACTCGTGCTTGTGCTTCTGTCTTGTATCTGGACGTTTCTCAAAGTGATGCGTGTCGAATGGGTCGTGAGTACCAGCCTTCAGTCGGATCTCTATCAAACGGTTCAGACGATTCTTCACTACCGCGATTCAAAAACCCGTGCTTACCGGATCGGGGGATACGGTGTTTTTGTTGGATTTGCGATCTACGTGGTGGCGATTGCAATCATGTTGCTAAACCCAGAACCCCTGACTGTCCCAGTGCGATAGCAGGGTGGGATACAGTTGTTTGTGTGAGAGCGTAAAGTAGCATTACCCGACATCATGTCATGGGCGATGTCGCGACACTGTTGCTCAATCGTAGTGGTAGCATCGATTGTTGCGCTGACCGAAAATACGGGCGGGCAACAGCATCAGGCTCCGAAACAACTCGAATAAGCCTTCAAAGACAATACCGACTACGCGAAACGGCAGGAGCATAAGCCAGATCAGGGGATAGAGCAGCAGTGCCAGTATTGCGACTGGCCACGCCAGCAAAAAGAGCAGGATCCAAAGCAGAAAATTGGTCATGGTTGAGATGTTGATTGAAGTGTTGCGAAATGTGTTGCGCTTTTTATTGCAAGGAACATGCCAGAAAAATTACGGATCGGGAGATTGTGTTGATTCCGGGCGAAAGCGGGATTTCTCCTGTTCGGATTATTAGGATTTCTGCGGTTTTGAAAGAAAATCGGGTCAAGGAATTTATGGGCAAATGCAGTTCCGATGCTGAAAGCGGGCCGAGGGGTTTGGTTATTTTGACGAAGATGCGGCGAAAAACACCAAGCCAGGTTGTTTTTATCGGTAGATGCCTCGCTGAGAATGCTTGTTGCCCGCAGATCAATGTTGTGAAGCCCGCTGCAAACGTGCCATGAAAAAACCCTGTCCACCCTGCGAATCGGGCAGCAGTGTTTGAGCTTGCTGCAGGTGGAAGTCTGGGAATGAGTTAAGGAAACTCGAAATTTGTTCGGTATTTTCCTCGTTGAGCAAGCTGCAGGTTGCATAGACCAGCGTTCCGCCGGGTTTCACGACCCAGGCGTGTCGGCGCAGCAGTTCGGCTTGTTCGTTTTGCAACTGATCGAGACGCTGTTGGGTAAGCGTGAATTTGATTTCGGGATGTCGACCGAGCGTTCCGGTGCCACTACAAGGTGCATCGATCAACACCAGATCAAACGAATCCCGCAAACGTTTCAGAGTTTTGGTCGACGTCTTCAGGCGGCTTTGCAGGCAGTGTACGCCAGCTCTTCGGGCACGCTCCTGCAGACGCTCAAGTTTCTGAGCAACAATATCCATCGCAATGATCTGTCCCCGATTTTGCATGAGTGCGGCGAGGTGCAGGCTTTTCCCCCCGGCACCTGCGCACCCGTCGAGCACGCGTTGACCCGGTTTCACCTGACAAAACGGGGCGACTTGTTGGGAGTGTTGATCCTGAATTTCGAACCACCCATTGCGAAACGCTTCGGTGTGATGGAGGTGAGTTTCACCCCTCATGCTGAGGGTTTCGGGACCCAGTTTTTGAACTGAGAATCCATTTGATTGCAGCGATTGCATCACGGCAGTTGGGGTGCTTTTGAGCGTATTGACGCGCAGCGTCGGGGGTTGGTGCTGGTTGAGTGCAGCCAGAATGGTCTTGAGTTCGTTCCCATGGGATGCCTGAAGGCGATCCCACAGAAAGGGTGAAAGGCTGTAAAAACGGGGAGGGTCGAGTTGTGCCTGGGCGAGGCGTTGTGTCCATCTGACGGGCCAGGATGCGGGGTCTTTGAGACAGGCATCGAGATCGGGCTTGAAGTCTGTAGTCACCTTTAGCAGGACATCGGCCAGGCTGGCATCCAGAGCAGGTTTTTGTTCTGCCAGAAAACACAGCAAATACCAATGCCGGAGCAGTGCTTTGGCGATAGGGAAGGTGGCAAGGATACGTGATCGGTGCTCCGGTGGTGCCTCAGCCATGAGCAGGGTGTGTGCGCCTTCAACGGTGGCAGATTGTGTAAAAACGGCGTGCAGCAGGGCTTGCAGCGAAGAAAGGTCATAGGAATCTGGGTCGATCGGGTGCACGCCTGAAATTTGTAACTCCGCATTCGCTGAGGCAACTCTGCATTCAGAAATACCCTCGATTCTGAACAGAACTCCGCATGCGCGGTTGTGCAGAAGGGACGCTTAGGACAGTTCGGATTGATCGCGATGCTGCCGGACGTTGCATGCATCGATTCCCATTGATATGCGGTTGCACTGTGCCCGGATTTGGGTGATGAATGCAGCATGTTGAGTGGTCAGGGATTGGGGAAAAAGGGGTTGAGCCATGTGCAGGAGAAATTCATGGAAGTTCCCGAAGACTGGGAAGCGTTGACGCCAATGCAGCGACTCGATCTGCTGGAGCGGGTTCGCAGTGCGTTTGACAGGCTTTCGAATCGGGAGATCTGGTTGCAGGCACTTGAGCAGCGTGTTCTTGCTTCGATGCACGCTCTACCGATTGCGGAGGCAAAACTTGTTTTCCGAGTGCTGGAGCACCTGGAGTCGGTCCGCCCGGAACTCGAATCAAGGCTGATACTGCAATTGCATGCCCCATTGGCATTGCTGGGACAGAAACTGGGAGTCCTGGGAGCTTGCGGCGGTGATCGATCCCTGAAGGCGCTGGAGGAACTGCGCAGCTCGGAGCTCTGGACGGAATGCTCATCGTTTGTACAAAAACAATGGCATAAGGCCATGGGGCGATTGCGCCGACGCCTCGCTTCTCCATCGGTCCTGGAGTTGGACAAATTGCCCTGGAATCGGAAAGTGCGCTGGGTGTTGCAATGCATTCCCGGCATGGAAGCGATGTTGGCCGACGAGATTGCTGAAAAACTGCCCTCAGAACTCATCGTGCAGCCATGGGAAACGATGAGCGGTGAGGTGTGGGTTCAGCCAGTTCGGCATGCCTTCACACTGCATTCGCTGTTGCAGTTGCGACTGTTTTCCGAAGCCCGCATGGTGCTCGTTCCACTGCTTGTCGGATTGCCGAAAGCGATGGAACCCATGCTAGAGGAAGTGGCGCAAGCATTGTCGGACAGTGCTCTTGCCAGTATCCCTGCAGCCTGCACCCAAGGACCGATACGGTTTGCGGTGCGAACTTCGGGCAAACAGCGTCCATCGGGGGCACAGCTGGCGAAGGCAGCGCGGAAGCTGGAGAAGTGCTTGAATGATTCGTCACTTGGGGAGAGGCAATGGATCAACGATCCTCGGGATGAGAATTGGGTGTTTCAACTGCATTGGACGGCAGCCGATCAATTGCTTCTGGGCTTGCAGATATCGGCAAAAGACTGGGACCTGCGGTTTGCCTATCGCATCGCGGACCTGCCGGCGGCTTCGCATCCGGTCGTTGCGGCACTCCTTGCGCGTGAAGCGTTGCCATTACTGTCGCAACGAGCTGAAGTGCTCGACCCATTTTGCGGATCTGCACTTGAACTCATCGAGTTGGGCCGTGCGCGTCCGGATCTTCGGCTCCGGGCGGGAGATGTGAGTGCGGATGCCCTGCGCATCGCGGCAATGCTTGCGGAGCGTGCACAGGTCACCCTTGAATCCATGGAGTGCAAGGATGTGCTGCAGTGGTCCCGTCAACAGGATCTGGATGCGGTTGTTACGAATCCTCCATTTGGGCGACGCGCAAAAAGTGCAGATATTGTTGAGTTATTGCAGTTATTTCTCAAAGCGATTCCGGGTTGGCTGAAACCTGGGGGAGTGCTGGTTTGGATTTCACCTCAGCCACGCCGAACAGCGGCAACATTGACGGAAGTCGGCATGCATCTCCTGATGCGACAAGCCATGGACCTGGGTGGTATTCGGGTCGAATTGCAGGTGGCGCAGAAGCGATAATCGTGAACTCAATGTTCGTGGATGAGCACTTGTGCCCAATGCAAGGCGGGTGGGAAAGGAGAGGGAAAGGTTCCTGTCAATAGGGGTGACCCAAGATTGAATTGCAACGCTAAGGAACATGGACAGAATGCGGGTATGGCCATCTTGAAAGGGTATCCCCGCATCTGCCAGCTGTTCTTGTGTTGTGTCTTTGTGAGTGCTGGAGCATTCGCGCAGGACTTGAATGAGCAGGATCGGCAGCGCATCCAAGAACTGACGTGGCAGGATCATCAAGCCATGCTGCGCATGCTCGGAATCGAGTCATTGCGACCGGGTCCATCGGGAGATCCCGATGCCCCGAATGCGGCAAATCAAAATGAACGCATGGCAGGGCCGTTTTCGGAGCTGCCGGACCCCCTTCGCTTTGACGATGGGCAGGTGGTGGATTCGCCTGCTGCATGGCGAGCAAGACGTGCTGAAATTGCTGAACATTTCGACCGTGAAGTCTATGGCAGAGTACCGGATGAAATTCCGGCGGTGACTTGGAAACTTGTGGGTACGGAGGACCGGACTCATGGGTCGGTGGCTGCCACCCAATTTCAATACACTGGTCAGATAGCATCTCCATCGGCTTCGGTGCCGGTGGATGCTGTGCTGGATCTGACATTGACCTTGCCAGTTGGCGAGAGTGAACAAGTTCCGGTGATACTCGCCTTCACATGGAGTGAGGCAATTCGGCAACGGTTCCCTGAACCCGAACCGGGATGGAAAGAGCAGGTTTTGGCCATGGGGTGGGGATGTGCGGAACTGATGCCGACAGAGCTTCAGGCTGATCATGGCGCAGGGTTGCAAGAGGGCGTCATTGGATTGCTCAACCAGGGAGAACGGCGGGATGCCGACGACTGGGGAGCACTCAGGGCATGGGCTTGGGGAGCCAGTCGGGTGCTGGATCTGATGGAAACCCTGCCTGCAATTGATGCGAAGCGGGTGGGAATTGAAGGACTTTCGCGATACGGAAAAGCGGCACTGGTGACGATGGCCTATGATGAACGCTTTGCAATTGCGTTGGTAGGATCGTCGGGCGCAGGAGGCGCCAAAATCCTGCGGCGTATTTTTGGGGAGCAAGTGGAGAACCTGGCATCAAGTTATGCGTATCACTGGTTTGCCCCGAATTTCATTCGGTACGCGGGACCCCTCTCTGTGGATGACCTTCCGGTCGATGCTCATCAGCTGATCGCGATGTGTGCGCCGCGCCCGGTTTTCATCAGCGTGGGTTCCCCTGACGTGGAGGGACAGTGGATTGACGCGCGCGGCATGTTTCTGGCTGCGGTGGAAGCGAGTCCGGTCTATGAATTCCTGGGTGCCCGAGGCTTGGAGACCGATGAGTTTCCCCTTCTGGGAACGGGCCTGCTCGACGGGGAATTGGCCTTCCGACAGCATGAAGGAGGACACACCGTTTACCCCAACTGGCCCTACTTTCTGGACTAGGCGAAGCGGTATTTTGAATCAGAAGCTTCTAATTGACCCACTGGAACCTGTTCTTTAGGGTGCATATTCCCTCGGAGTAATTTCAAGGCACAGCTTATTTTCCGTCATGCATTATCGAAAATTTGGACCTGAACGCATCAATGTATCTGAAGTCGGACTCGGCTGCTGGCAGCTTGGAGGGGATTGGACTCAGGTCAGTGACGATCAGGCCAATGACATCCTGAAAAACGCATTGGAGCAGGGTATCACCTTTTTTGACACTGCGGATGTGTATGGAGGAGGACGCAGTGAAACGCTGATCGGTGATTTTCTGAAGCAACACCGGACTGAGGTTTTTGTGGCGACAAAGGCTGGCCGCATGTCCATGTTTCCCGATCAATATTCTCGGGATGGGCTGCGCGAGTGCATAGAGGCATCCCTCCGCCGACTGCAGCGACCTGCACTCGATTTGCTACAACTGCACTGCATCCCATTCGAAGTCATGAAACAGGGCGATGTATGGGAGTGGCTTGAGGCGTTTCGCGAACAGGGCTTGATACGGCAATATGGAGCAAGTGTGGAAACCATGGAGGAGGCAGAGTGGTGCCTGGACCATGTGGAACGACTCGCTTCCCTGCAGATCATTTTCAATATTTTTCGACAGAAACCTCTGCAATCCGTCTTGGACAAGGCGGCCCATCAGCAGGTGGGGATTTTAGCAAGGCTGCCATTGGCCAGTGGCTTGCTCAGTGGGAAAATGAAACGGGAAACAAAGTTTGATCCTACGGATCATCGACACTATAATGCGGATGGTGCGGCATTTAACGTGGGCGAAACATTTGCGGGGTTGCCATTTGAAAAAGGAGTGGAGCTGGCTGCGGCCCTGGATGCTTACCGCGAACCGACGCTTCCGATGGCGATGTGGGCATTGCGGTGGATTTTGGATCACGCTGCGGTATCTGTCGTGATTCCCGGTGCATCGCGTGCAAAGCAGGTGGTATCCAATGCGATGGCTTCCTCTCTCCTGCCCTTGTCTGATGAGACTCATCGGGACTTGAGGGCATTTTATCAGGATCAGGTGCATGAGCACATTCGGGGTCCGTATTGAGGCGACGAATGTCAAAACAGATTGTGAGGGGGAACCGCCGTTATGCAGGATGCTGAACTCCATCACATGCTAAAGAGCATGGGACCTTACGGTTGAACTGAAAACTGAGTTTCTGCCGTGTGGCCCTACCAATTGGCCTCGGAATCGGTGGATTCAGAGTCGCCGGAAGTGGTGTTGAGTTCGGAGAGAGTGATTCGCTTCTCCGAGTGCTCAAGTGCATCGAGCAACAGCAGTGCTTCCTGCAGACTCAGCCGATCCGTGGATGGGGTGCCTGGGGAGGATTCCCGTGTTTTGGGAGCATCGGGCATCTTTGCCTGATCGGGGTCAGACCCCGATGCAGGTGGTTCCCGGTCGGACTCGGGGGCATCGGATTCGTCGCCGGACTGGGGGTTGGTCTCTGGGTCGGAGGGATCGGGTTCCGGTTGCGACTCCTCGGGAGAGGAGGATGGATTCTCCTGCTCTTGAGCTTGCAGCTCGGCAGCCAGTTTGTTGCGAAGCTCTCTACACCGCATCAGGTTTACCCGTCCTGCTTCTTTGTTGGGGTCGAGTTCGACGGTGTTCTCAAAAGCGACCACAGCCTGGTCGAGATAGTCCAGCATGCGAACCGTGTCGTCGGATGCGTAAAGTTTGCTCTGCTCGAAGAGAGTCACTCCGATATTGAACTCTGCCAAAGCCTGGAAATCCGGATCTTCGATGCTGAGTTGCACGGCCCGGTCGAAAGCCCGCAGGGCACTTTGGAACCGAAAGGAGTGGAAGTAGGCAATACCGAGGTTGTACTGAAAATCAGCTCGAGCTGGTTCGGTACTCAGCATGGCTTCGTAGGCAATGATGGCAGATTCGTATTCGCCAGCCAACAGGGATTGGTAGGCGTCTTCTGCAGAAGTGCGAATCGTAGCTGTAGCGATATTTGAAAGCGTCAGCAGCATGCAAAGCATGTAAGAAATGCGTAGCGATTTCATCAGTGAATGGCGGTTTTCAAAAAAGGATGGGTGATGTTGGTTCGGGAGCGAAATCAGTGTGAGCGGGAAGCGGATGCTGTGTTTTCGTTGCGTCGTGTGCCGATCGAAAATTCCAGACACAAGAGCAAAAAAGCTGCAAGCAGAGGGACCTGGTAATAGTCAACGGGGATTCTGCGCTCTTCAATTTCGGCGTCACTTGGCTGTTCGGCTTGGGGAAACAGCCAGTTGTCGAGGTGGCGTATGGAGTAGTTTTCGGATTGAAAATGAAGGGAATCCCCTCGGAGTTGGGATGCGATGCGCTGAAGCAGCTCCGGGTTTGCGCGCGAGAAAACAACATTGCCGCGATTGTCAAAGAAGTAGGGTTCGGATGCGTTTCCCTGGTTATTGGGGATCAACCCCCCTTTGGGGGTGCCGATGCAGATCGTGTTGACCTTGATTTCACGGTCACGGAGAAACTGAAGTGCCAGTTGAAGTCGGGTGGAATGATCTTCTCCATCGGAAATCAGAATGACGCGGTCGCGCTCGGGATGTTGCACGAGATCTGGAAGCATCATTAGCGCGCGCGCAATGTCGGAACCCTGCTGTTGCATGACCTCAGGTCCCTGCGTTTCGAGTGCTTCGAGCAATGCGGCATGATCTCCCGTGATGGGGCATTGAAGGAAGGCATTTCCAGCGAAGACGAGTAACCCCATTTCGGTTCCCGGGTGTCGTTCGACAATCTCGCGAATGACCAATTTAGAGCGTTCCAAACGGTTTGGGTAGACATCTTCCACCAGCATACTGCGCGAAACATCGAGAAGGATGATGACCTGATTTTTGGATTTTCGGAGATCGATCCATTGGAATCCAAACTGAGGCCGTGCCAGGGCAAGCATCAGTGTGCTGATACCGAGTACCGTGAGCAGTACCTTGATGCGTGATCGGGTGACACTGTGGTTGTTGAGTGCCTTTTCGGGAATTTCGTAGATCGCACTGAGTTGAGAAACCCGACGACGACGATGGCGTCGCGATTGCACGTAGAGCAAACCAAACAGGAACAGTGCCAGTGGAATTGCGAACACAAACTGTGGGTTTTCAAACATCAGTTAAAGCGGAAAACGGGTTTAGGGTACCTTGTGCAGGAAGGTGCGCGCCAGGAAAAGTTCAAGTGCAAGCAGTAGCGCGGCGAGCATCATGGGCAGCATCATCAGTTCTCTGGCTTCATCGTAGCGAACGAAGGTGACTTCACGTTTTTCAAGACGATCAATCTCCTGATAAATGGTTTTGAGACTCTCCAAGCTGGTAGCACGGAAATAGGTTCCTCCAGTGAGTTGGGCGATCTCACGCAGCATGGGTTCATCAATTTCGAATTCGACCCAGTCCATCACCGGATTACCACTTGAGTTCCGCACAATTCCTCCGGTTCCTTGTCGTGGCATCAGGACGGCACCGGACTTTCCCACTCCGATTGTATAGATGCGAATACCGAATCGATCTGCCGCTTCGGCGGCTGTGATGGGGTGTAAGTTACCAGCATTGTTTTCACCATCGGTGAGCAGGATGAGCACCTTCGACTCTGCTTCGATGGAACGCAGACGGTTGGTGGCTATACCGATCGCGCTGCCGATGGCGGTGGAGTTGGGTCCGATCAGCCCGATCTCAAGGCGTTCAAAATTGCTTTGCAACCATTCCCGATTGGAAGTGAGAGGGCTGACGAGAAAAGGTTCCTCTGCGAACACGAGCAAACCGATGCGGTCGTTTTTGCGATTTTGAATAAACTCGGCGACCACCTCCTTCACGATGACGAGACGATTGACGAGTTTGCCATCGAGTTCAAAATCGTGGGCGTGCATGGAGCCCGAAAGGTCGATGGCCAGCATGATATCGACTCCGGCAGTGACCTCTTCTATCCATTTGCGACCGATCTGCGGGCGCATGAGTGCAATCACGATCAGCAACAGTACCAGCAGGCGAAGTATGGTCAGCAGGCGTCGCAGGCGTGAAAAGCCTCGCTTGACCACCTCATGCAATGCCCAGTTGCTGGAAAACCGCAGTGTTGAACCCTTGCCCCAATAGCGCCGCAGTCCCAATGCCGCGACAAACAGCAAGAGCAGTAGACCATAGAGCGGATCCTGGAAGCGAAAGTACACGAGAGCACTTAATCCAGGTTTTGATCGGCTTTCAATGGGAAATCAGTCTTGCGGGGAGCATGGGGAAGCAATGGGAAAATGATGGGGGTTGTAAGTATCTCAAGCCGCACTGTGCTTCGGGTCAAAAGGCTTCTGGAAAATCAGGATCCTGAAATCCTGTGCGGTGTAGGAGGATTTGATATTCGAGAAGCATTCTGCAGATGCTGAAAATCTGCATTTTGCATCACACATGCAATCGAACTTTGACTGCTGATCGACTGGATTGGAGCACCACTTTTCGACAGGTGGAATGCTTTGTTTCGTGCACCAGAATCTTTCCAGAAATTGCTTATGATGAAATTGTGAAAAAAATGTGAATAAGCTTGCAAATGTCGACACTGGAGGTATTAAGGGTTTTACGAAATGTTTATAAAACGACATAGGTCGCTTTTGTTAGCGTAACGTAAAGGGATGATTTTGTGTGAAAGCGTTGTCAAAGTATCGAAGTTGAATCAAAAAATCCACGCTTTGGTCTTTACTTTATTCGATATTGATGAACCATTTTATACGATAGCCGAAAAAGCTAATCACGCATATTCATTCATATCCAAATCATAACTCAAACAATCGAATATCATGAAAAATAATAAAGGTTTCACACTCGTCGAAATCATGATCGTTGTCGTCATTATCGGATTGCTTGCTGCCATGGCCGTTCCCGCATTCCAGCAGGTGCGTAAGTCCTCATCGGAAAAGGCAGCCCTGAATGACCTCCGCCAGATCGCTGCAGCTGCAGACCAGTATTTTCTGGAAGAAGGTGCAACCACAGTAACAGTTGAAGCACTCGTTCCGACTTACATCAAGACGCTCAACGCCAACAACACCTATCCGACGTCGGTGAATTCAAGCGATAACAGCATCGTTGCAAACACTCCATTTGGGGATGTGACCTACGACATGTAAGGGGAATCTCTTCACAGCCAATTTTTGGATTGCCGCTTCCTTCGGGAAGCGGTTTTTTTTGGCATGCTCCATAAACGCCTCTTGCTCTTTGCAGTGCTGGCTCTGTTCCTTGGTTCAGTCGGATATTTCCTGTTGCCTCCGGCGTTGGCCAACAGCCTCTATCAGCGCATCGCCTACCCAGTCATTCTGCTGCACTGGGTGTTACTGGGAGTTGCGATTTGGAAGTGCCAGTGGTTTCGGCCTGCTGCGCTGAAAGCAGTGATGCAACCGGGCCAGCGTCTCCTGCTCGTATTGTTTCTTGCCTCTGGAACTCTGTTCACCGTACATCACCGTTGTGAATTTAAAACGCTGGGGGATGAGGCACTCGTGGCGTCGGTGTCGCAAAACTTACACCTCAATCGTTCACCGGAATTCATTTGGAGAGCCTATTCCATTGATGGCAGTTTTTCGGTAGTAGAAGCCAAGCCTGAGAAACGCCCTATCGGCTTTGCGGTGTTGCTCAGTGTCGTTCATGATCTCACGGGTTATCGTGTCGAAAATGGCTTTTACCTGAATCTCATGCTTGGCTGGCTGATGCTGGCACTGCTGGCATGGCTTGGAAATCGCCTTGCTGGTCGATGGGGAGCTGCCGCCGGTCTAGTGTTGGTCCCTTCGATCCCCATGATTTCCTACTATGCGCATGGCAGTGGGATTGATCACCCCATGATGGTGATGATCTTGGTTGTCTTGTGCCTGGGGCTTCAATGGGCGAGGACGGACAGGGATCCCATGTCCTTGCTGGCTTACCTTTACGCAGCGGTCTTGCTCAGTGTGATCCGATATGAAGCCTTTCTCTTCCTCGGTCCAGTTGCGCTCTCGATTCTGATCGTGAAGTGGCGTGACCGTGAATGGGATTTGCCATGGGGAACCTTTACCACCCTGCCCATGTTGCTGCTGATTCCCCTTCAGCAAGCGGCCTTTCGCATCAACGAGAGTTTTTGGGAACTGGAGATGCGACCCGAGGCGACCACGGTGTTTTCCCTGAACTATCTGTTCGATAATTTGGGACGGGCGGTATTGTTTTTCTTCGATACCAGCAACGTCTTCCCCAACTCTCCCGTCGTGTCGGCTTTGGCAGCGGTTGCTTTTATCGGAATGCTACTGGTACTCATGCGAACGATACGCAGCCGAGAAGTGATCCGTGGAGAGCAGTGGGTGTTTGTTCTGATGTGCCTTGGTATGTTGGCACACTTTGCGTTGATCATGGTCTATTTTTATGGGCAGATCGATTCCCTGATGCTGCATCGGTTTTCGCTACCGTTTTGCCTGTTTCTGCTCATCGCCTGCATCTGGCCATTACGGCATCTTCGTTCGACTATTGCAAAATCCGCCTGGCTCGCTGGCGTGGCGTTGGGGCTGGTGTTTTATTCCATTCCGACAGCCGCGACCCATGCCTACGAAGATCGATATTTTCCTGCTACTCATGCGAGCTGGGTGAAAGCGTTTGTCGCTGAGCGTGGCAACCAACATTACATGGTGGTGGATTTTAACCCACTGCTTTGGACAACGCGAGGAGTGAGTGCGATTCCCTATGCCCGTGCAAACTTCTCGAAGGAGCGCATCCACTACCAGCTGTCGGAGGGTGCCATGCGAACGATCTATGTCATTGAGGCGCATACGCGCGATGAAAAAACGGGTCGGTTTGTACACACAGCAGATGCTTCGCTGGAACCTGTCTTTGAACTCAAGACGCTCTCGTCGGAGTTCATCAATCCATCACTGCGCATGGTATTGAAGCAAATTGTTGGGGTCGAGATGCCAGCTGATGGCGAAGATGACAAAAAAAAGGGTTCTGGTGATGAAAATGACACACAAGTGAAACTCAACCACGAGCAGTTGTATTATTTGAATTTACCCTGAACTGGATTGTGCGGTGTGCTAAAGTTCCCTTGGAAACTCTGAGGGTCAGGATGACGGAGGAAGAATTGCCTGCATTTGTTCTGGAGATGCAGGGTTCACTCGGTAGAAAAGACAGTTGTCCGTTTCCCTGATCAATTCCAGCCATTCGGGTATTTGCGTTTGTTTCAAATCAACGAGGTGTGGGAAGAAAAAGGCACTTTCGGAGGTTTGAAGGGCGCGAGTTCCATAGGGGATGTAGCGCAGTTTTGCATTTACGCCATCCTTGAGCAGGTAAAGTGTGTCAACTTTTGCGGCGGTGAGAAACTCCTGAATGTTGGGGAAAGTTCCTGACTCCGAATTCTGCTGATGAAAGAGCATGCGCATGGCACGAAACATGCCCTGCTTGTTTTCCCAATAGAAGGTTCCAAACACTGGAAAATCGGTGTAGTAGCCGAGATGCACGCTGTCTGAAGGTAAAGCGAGAATGGATGTGGACTCACCTTCCATGAACTCACGGATGCTGGCACTGTCCAGTGCATAGTTATAGGACCGTTGCAGGTTGATTGGCAGTGCTTTGACATCGGCAAAGTGTTCGAGGTCACGGGTCAACCCGTTAAGCGTTTGCGTCTGATGAATCTGGAGCAGCAACAGCAGCGAGAGTATCAGGGAACTCGCCCAGTTGCGCAGCTCCAGTCTGAGGAGACTGACAGTCAGGAGTGCAATGCCCGGCCAAATGAAATCTGACACTCGCGTTTGTTGCAGGTAAAACAACAGGATGATTCCGCAATAGGCCAACAGGAACATCGGTGCATTGCCCAAGCGATGGAATGGCCATCGCACGACAGCAATGAGTAACGCAAGCAGGAATAAGGGCAGCAGCGCATTTGCATCGAAGAGGCTTGGAAGACTTCCGGCCTGGCTTTCCTGAATCATCGATACCCAGCGAGCAACAAACGCATCACTGAGTGTGTACCAGGCCGGCAGATTGAAGAGTATGATGAGTGCAAGTGCAGCGAGCAGCAGCCCAGGGTAGATGATCCATCGCCACTGCAGGCTTATGAATGAGGCGCGGGATCGACAGAACCGGATCCACTCTGGGATCAGGGGGGTCCCTGCCAGTAATAGTGCGGCATAGATGGGGTTTGGACACTCCAGATGAATGCTCCAGTGAGGTGCATAGTCGAGCAGATAACTTGCGATGATAATGAAACTGGCGCAACCGGACCAGATGAACCAGTTTTTTCGCAAGGTTGTGGACGGGTGGGATAAAATGAGGGGAATGGGAATCAGACTGGCAAGCAGTATGATTACGGCAGACAATGCACTGGTCCAGAACAGAAAACCCAATAGCAGGCCGGAATAGATCCAGTCGCGCCTGTGCTTGTGGAGATTGAGCCGGAGCACGGACAGTAGAAAAAGCATTGTCAGCACGATGTGAAGCACATGGTGATCGGGTGAGCGAACGCCGTATTTGCCCCCACCCAATAACAGAAGCAAGATCGGAATCGTGAAAAACCCATTCATCCCAAAGGTTCGCAAGGCAATAAAAGTAATGGGAAGGGTGAAGAGCAGCAGATAGGTGGGATTGCTGAGGGAGCTGGCTTTGGCGATTGAAGTATCCAGCGTGTCTCCAGTGACCCATGAATGCACCGTTCCCAAGCCTCTGAGCCACCAGGAATGTGGGGAAGGCCAAAGCAGTGGACGACCGTAGGGGTGATTGTCCGTAGTGGTCCAACGCGGCAAACGAATGCGTCCATCCTTCGCGGCCTCCTGGCTGTGCATGATCCACTGTAGTGAATCGGGATCACCTACCACCACTGAGCGATGGGAGGGCAGTCCGTTTTCCGGAAGAATCAAGGTGGCTGCGATTGCGTGATCGTATCGAAGCGATGCAGCCCAATGGAACAGGCTCCAGATGCATGAGACTGCGAGCAGTATCCAAAGGGAGCGGCTCTGACGGTGCAATGGGGCAGACGAGGAGAGTTCGACGGGTTGCATGATGATGGGAGTGGCGGTTGTTGCGGCGTGTATTGGGCTTCAATAGAGTCGGATAGGCTCTGGCGACGAAGGAAATACGATGTCTCCGAACAGCGCAATCTCACAGTACCCGTGAGGGTCGGATGCATCATCGAGATGATCCCTACGCATGGGAAGTTGTCTGGAGCCATTCTTGTTGCCAGTTGTTGATGAGCCGTTTTTCAATGGGGGATGTCTCTTCTCCTGCATGCCGTTCCAGATTGTTGTTGCCCATGAATCGACGTGATGTGCTCTACCTGAGTCTTCCCGTGCTGACTGCACTCGTGTTCGTGACAGTCAGTAACCATGTATGGGAAGATTTTTTGATCACCTTTCGTTTCAGCCGCAATCTGGCCGAGGGCAATGGATTGGTCTATCATACCGGAGAGTGGGTGCATGGATTTACCTCGGTATTCAATACACTGCTTCCGGCTTTATTTGACTGGATGCTTCCGAGTGAAAGCATCTACCCGGCACTTTGGATGTACCGTCTGGTCTGCATCGCGGTGTTTTCGATGGCCGTATTCTGGGTAGCGCGTACCCTTCGTGAGCTGGGGAGTCCAGAATGGATCGTGCTGATGGCGGCACTGTTGCTCTCCCTGGACATCAAGTCGGTTGCGTTTACAACGAATGGTCAGGAAGTGGCGTTCATGCTGTTTTTCTTGGCATTGGCATTTCGGATCATTGCGTTGGGTCTGCCAGGATCTCATTGGAAGATCGCATGTTGTGCGGCGGGATGGCTCTACACGCGACCGGATGGGGTGGTTTACGCAACCGTTTTATTTGGAGCGGCGGTGTTGTTTGCCAGCAAGAACCGTTGGGCCAGTGTTCGAAGTGTGTTGCTTGGAGCGGGAATGACGGCACTGCTCTATCTGCCCTGGATGTTAATGGTTTGGCATTTTTACGGGAGTCCGGTTCCTCACACCATCCTTGCCAAGGTGGGAGCCTACACGACGGAATCCGGGGGAATATTTCTATTGGAAATGCTGGCAACGACACCAAGGATTCTTCTGAGTTTGTACAATCCGGTGTATACGGATGGCTACTATGAGCCGCTCAGTGGGTTGGTATTTGTTTTCCTGGTCCTGGGATTCGCTCTTGGAGGGCTGCTGGGGGGACGGTCCTCACGGGGGTTGCATGCAACCTTCGTTATGGCATTTCTGATGATGGGATGTTATTTGGCGTATGGATATCTGAAGGTGGGCATTGTGTTTCCTTGGTATAAACCTGCGGTTGCCTGGTTGGGCTACCTCAGTGCATTTATTGCTTTTTCTGAGATTTGGAAACGTTTTGAAAATCGAACTGTGCTTCGTCGTTGGCTGCAGGTGTCCGCAACATGTATGATCGCACTGGCAGGATTTTCTTACCTGGCGGGCACGGTGCAGCTGACCACCCATCAGCACCTGATCGAAAATGGGGTGCGCAAGGCGACTGGAGAATGGCTGGCAGCCCATGCAAAACCGGGAGACCGGGTGCATTCCGAACCCATCGGTTACATCGGGTTCTACAGCGGGCTCAGGATGGATGACTGGCCTGGGTTGCAGAGTCCTCGGGTATTGGAGCTGCGAAAGAAACTGGGGAATGACCGGACTGTCGTCGTGCAACATCTGCTGCCGGATTGGATGGTCCTTCGCCCGCTCGAGTTGGCATACTTTAATCAGAAACTGGTTCTGAAGCAGGCTTACGAAATTGCAGCCATTTTTGACCAGACCGACGCCCTCGATCAGCGCCCTTGGATTCCGGGCAAGCGGTATCACTACTTTGATGCAAAATACATCGTGCTGCGAAAGATTGGAGAGGAACTGCCAAGTCGATTGGACCGCGATTCAGTCATCACACAACCTCGATGATTTATCATGCGAGTCCTGGAATCCATTTCGACCTGGCGTGTCTCCATATTTCGATGCTAGTTCCATGAAAGCTCCTGAAACCACACCCCATTTTGATCAGTTTGCATCGGTATTTTCACAACACTACGAAGCAAACTATGTGGATACAGACTACGTGGGTTTGTTGCGTAAACGAAGTCAAGACATGAGGCTTACGCCTAGCATTGCTACCTTCAGCGGTTTTTGCCTTCGAGAAAGTAGGTCCAGCTTTTGTCGTACTGGGTGCCAATGAGGCTGCTGATGAATGGCCGCACTTTGGGTTTGGTGGGCTTGCGGATCAGTTTCAGTCCTGCTTCGTGGGGCAGGCGATTTGCCTTGAGTGTATTGCAGTGAATGGAGGAAGTGACGACGTTTTCCCAAGTGGTTTTGCCGCCGCGGTCGCGGGGGATGACGTGATCGATGTTGAGCATCTTGGGTGGAAAAACCTTACCCGTGTATTGGCAGCGGTAGCCGTCCCGCTCAAAAACGCTCTGTCGGGAGAATTTGACCTCCTGAACCGGAACGCGATCAAAGGAGCGTAGCAGCAGCACCTTGGGCACATGCAGCGCGATTTTGACGGTGCGCATCACCGCCTGATTGGAACGGGGTTTGTTCTGGATGGAATGCTCAATCCATTGGGAGCAGTCATAGATCCGAAAATCCCCTTCATTGGGATCAATCACCTGAGCATGTTCCTGAAAGAGGAGAGCAAATGCCCTTTTCGCGCCAACGACATTAATGGGTTGCCAGACGCGATTCAAAACGAGGACCTGGTGATGCTCGGTCGTCTCCATTCTGGTGCCAATGTGAATAACATGGGAAGCGTTGTCAAGTGGTTCGTTGGTGCGTGCCAAGGATGTCACAACGCCTTGTGCGGGCAGTGTGTTTCTTGCGTGTCGCCTGGACAGAGAAAGTGCTCACCCGAGGTGGGTCGGTTTTTGCTGAATCACTCTTTCGTGACCCACTGTCCTTCGACAGTCTGATACCGGGTGCCGGGTCGCGCCAACTCCCTGAGTTGTTCGGCACGCCTGGACTGTACTCGCTCGAGAGAGGCACCGGTCTGGCGTGCGAGCATGGTGTAAACCTGGGTGCGGTCCGCATTTTCATCCTGAACGATTTTTGCCTGAGCCTCATTCAGCGGGGCCAGTGCGGTCAGGTAGGCTTGATTGTTTTCGCCCACAAGCTGCTCAGACTTCATCTGGTCAATGGCTGGCAACCTCGCGGCCATGCGATCTTTGAGTTCGGCAGCGGATTGAGCGGATACGGAGACCGCAGTGAGCAGGAAAAGGCAGAGTGAAACAAGTTTCAATTTCATGATGGATTGTGGTTGAAAAGTGTGAATTTGCATGAGTGTGGCACTACAGGGTTATTCGCTCAGTTCCTGTGCCTGGGCATCAAGGTCGCCGAAGAAGTCATCGAGCGCACGATCCACTTTTACGTTGATATCCATGGTGATGTGAATCGGGTCAATCTTGTGCTGGGTCTTTACGCTGACGCATCCGGTCAGGGTAATGGCGGTCAACAGAACAAGGGAGAAGGTGCAAAAGGGTTTCATAGTTGTGTGGTAGAGATAGACGATGAGGTATTGTCCAACATTCATTATCGGTATTCAGATTTATGGATATGTCGAGTGCTGTTCCCGGGTTGTGCCAGAGGAAGGTTCAATTGACGGATGCCAGGCAAATGCATCGTGGAGGGTATGTGCTGCGCCCCAAACCGTTGGGGAGTCCTCTTCAGGGGTCTGCTTTGGATGAATCGCTTTGGATCAACAGCGACTGAATCCATCGTTGCGCATTGAAGGATCGGTTCAGCAAACCTGGCACCTCACCTGCGCGAATGTTGAGCTGGATGCGTTCGATGGGGATTTCGATCCGGGGATGATTGCTGTGCCCAGAAAGCACGACGGTGGAAGGTTCATCAAAGCGATCACTGGGCTGGATCTGAAGGGTCAGTTCGGTAAGCGTGAGATCGCGCAGGGCCTCATTTACATCAGCATCGATTTTTTTGGAGATTTGAATTTTGGGAATGTAGGGTGCGATGATTCCGTCTTTTGCGTAGCGAAGTGTGGCGGTGGTCTGAGGAGTGAGCCTGGCCTCGCCCTGTCCCCAGGTGATTTCGCCATTTTTGAGGCGAACTGGCAGAAAACCGTCAAGACGACCGTGAAGTTCCTCCCGAAAATCGGGGATCAGGGCAGTGAGTTGTGCGAGGTCGAGGTTTCGGAATTCGAGACGCAATTGAATCTCATCGTAGGGTGGACGGATGAACTCTTCGAATTTTACAGTCACCTGACCTCCGCAGAATTCGAACTGGAGGGATTCAACCTCAAACACATATCCGTGATGAATGCGGAATGCTCCCCTGAATTGCTCCATTCGCAGTGGGGGTACATCGATGTGTTGGATGTTCACGGGGATGCCTTGTGTAGCGACTCCGGTCAGCAAATCGTCGATTTGGATTTGAAGCAGTTCGATGCCGTTGATGTTTACCTTGGCATCCGGGATGGAAATCGATGCTTCCTGCAGAGAACCTTGCAAGGAAAGCCCTAGCGAATTTGGCGTGGATGACCCTTTCAGGGTAGAATGGATCACACCTGTGATTTGCGTCGATGGAATATGGGGCAGGTAATCTGAAAGATCGAAGAACATTGCATTGCGTTCCAGCGTGGGTGCGATGCGTGCTTCAAATGTGTGTTCCAGAGTTTCAAGGTTCGCGTTGGCACTCGCCTCGAGCGCAAGCGAGGGATGGATCAACGCACTTTGCAAGTGGAGGTGGAGTTGACGGTTGATACCGAGTGCACCACGTAGCTGGGGATGGATTAAGAGTTGAGCATGAGACCCCAGCCAATCGGTGGAGAGGGAGAATTCCCAGGTTTCGGTGCTGCCTTCCAGAGTTTCGATGTGAAGGGGTGCCATGCGGAATGGAAACCCAGCGAACGTTCCATTGGCTTCGACGCTACCTTGCAGTTGTGCCTGGGGTATGGATTCCCATCGGTCGAACGCATTAGCGTTTTGCGGCAGGGGGAATGATCCTGTCAACTGCAGGGATCCCGATGCTTTGAGTGGGGGTGCTGCATCGGCTCGAAACTCGAAGGAGTGCAGATTAAATGAGGACCCGAGCTTGAGCTGAGGTCCAGTCTGATCAGCCTGCAGGAAACCCTCGCCCTGGATGCGGAATGACTGCGGAATACCTTTGCGGCTGGAGAGGGATCCGTGCAGGCGTGTGGGTTTGAGTTCCAGACGTGCCATCACCCGCAAGCCGTCCCAGCTAGCCTGTGTTGCATCGTGGGTGCCTTCGATTTGCAAACTCAGCGGATAGCGGTCGGCATCGTTGATCCCTTCGAAGTGCCATGCTTGCCAAACGGGTTGCAGTGAAGTGGTTGCGCGAAATGCAGTGGGCATTCCCTGACGCGGGAGTTGCAGTTGGAGTTGGGTCGAAAGGAGTCCCAGTGGGAGTTGGGGCGAGTGTAGCTGAGGGATCTGCAATGCCAGAGAGGTGCCGTCAAAGTCGAGTGTGGTTTCAAAGGCACTGATTTCAAGGGCATGATCGGTGCCAGTAAGCGTGGGGGTGAATCCGCTGAATGATGCGTTGGCAGACAGGTGCAGGACTTCGGTTCCGGCAAGTTGTCCCTGCATTTCGACGAAAGTACTGGTGTCTCCCAGACCCTGGATTTGCAGTGTCGGGATGCTGAGATAACCTTCCATCATCGAGGTGTATGGATGCCAGGCTCCGGTCCATTCGAGTCCACGCAATGCCAGTTGCTCTCCCCATTGAAATCGGTCCATCCACGTCTGGACGGTCAGCGTATCATCCTGACCGCTCCAATCCAGAATACCGAGCAAAGCGTCAATTTCCAGATCAGCTGCTTCAAGCGAATTGCTGAAACCTTCGGGCAATCTGTCGCGAAGTCGCTGCACCCATTCCATAGGGTTCTCAACATTCCATTGAACCCTTGCACGATGCTCTGAGTGATCCGAGCGGGAAAGTGATGCGCTCACGGAGACGTGATCTGGCCCAGAGGAAACGGAAGCGTTGGTGGTCATGGATTGTGGGGACGCGCGCATGGCTGCCTGGGCATCGAGTTTGATGCTTGAGGATCCATCGGGTTGGTCGAGATGGAGGGCAATGTCAGAGGCGATCCATTCATCAAAAGGAAGGCTCGAGAGCAGTTGGTCGATGTGGTGCGCAAGCTCAAGTGAGGATGGGGCAGCTTCCGGTTGTGCTGCTTGGGAGGGTGACGATTCGGGGAGAGTCGCAGGAAGTTCCAATCGAATTTCGGTCGGTCCGAGCAAGATGGATTCCACGCGTTGGTCAAGGAGTGAACCGAAGCTGAATCGAAGGTGGATGCTCTCAGATTGGATATCAATATTATGATTTTGAAAATGAAAGTCATCAAATTTTGCGTTTCGAGCATCGAGATGGCTCAGGTTGAACGCAAGCTTCTCCCATTGCATTGTTCTTGAATTCCAGAAGTTGAGTGCGAAAGGAAGCCATGTTGGAAGGGTCAGACCCAGCAGAAGCAGGGTTCCGACACCCCATGCTGGGATGCCGATCAGGAGGAGGAAACGAATGCGCCTGCGGTGCCTGGGAGGTTTTTGTGGTTGTGCTGAAGTTTGCATGAATCAGGCGGATGGAGTTTCCCTTTCCCGCGGATGAAAATGACGATACTCCTCGATCTTACGGGAAAGATCGACATCGGTATAGACCTGAGTGGTCGAGATGTCTGAATGCCCCAACAATTCCTGAATCACGCGCAGATCAGCACCGCCCTGGAGCAGGTGCGTTGCAAAGGAGTGGCGCAGGGAATGGGGAGTAACCTCACGTTCGATTCCGGCTTGATGGGCGTATTGTTTGACCAGGTGCCAGACGGTTTTTCGGGAAATCGCAGTCCCCCGGGAAGAAAGAAAAACCTGCCCCCTGCTGTGTGCTTTCACAAACTGGGGTCTCGCGAGAGTGAGGTAGCGAAGCAGGGCTTCGACAGCGGGTTCACCAATGGGGCAAATGCGTTCCTTCGAACCCTTGCCAATGATCCGCACGAATGCGTTTTCGAGGTCCAGTGCAGGCAGGTGGATTTCACAGAGTTCGGATACGCGCAACCCACTGCTGTAGATGAGTTCGAGCAGTGCACGGTCACGCATGCCGATGGGAGTCGACAAGCGTGGGCAAGCAAGCATGGCATCGATTTCGCGAATACTGAGCGATTTGGGTAATCGCTTGCTCAGTCGTGGACGCGAAAGAAATCCGGTGAGATCTTCGGTGCAGATGCCCTCGCGTCTGAGGAATTTGAAGAAGGTGCGAAGTGCAGAGTGCTTTCGGGCGATGCTGCGGCTTGCGAGGTCACTTTCGCCGATTTGATTTGCCCAATGGACGAGATGTTCTGCCTCAACCTGCTGCCAGGATTGAAGTCCCGCTTTGGCAAGCAGCTGTGCACACTGCGTCAAATCCATGCGGTAGTTTTCCACCGTGGCATCCGACAGGCCCCGCTCGAGCAACATCCAGTGCGAGAAGGACTGGATCGTGGTGGCCATGGCGGGTGGGAGCGTGGGGTCCTGTGACATGACACTAGTGCTGAAGGGGGACGATCAAAAAATTCGCTGTCATGTTGTTCAGCCTGAGGAGCGGGGTCAAGATCGAGGCAGTGTTTCTTTCCGCAGCTTTCGGATTTGCCAAGCTAAACCGTTCGGGAATAATGAAATGTCGAACAGGACCGACAGTTGCGCAGGTCGTCCAAAGGTGGTTTTTCCAGCACATCCAGACAACAATAACCCATGGCATTAAGACTCGTAGATCGAATCTTGAATGTGCTTCCCACGAGGCATCTGCGCTGGTGTGGGTGCATGGCATGCCTGATGGCACTGGTCGCATGCAGTTCGAGTGGCTCTGGTCTTGCGAATGTAAGGCGGTTGAATATTGCCCTGTCGGTGGAGCTATCGAGCCTGGATCCTCAGACTACTATTTCGGTGGATGCGATCAAGGTGCAAAGTGCTCTGTTTGAAACGCTGGTTCGAGTGAATGCACAAACCGGAGCCATTGAGGCAGGGGGTGCAACGGCATGGGAGATTGGGGAGCACGGGCGAATTTATCGTTTTGAGCTTGATCCGGATTTGTGCTGGTCAGATGGATCACCGCTGCAGGCATCGGATTATGTATTTGCGCTCAGACGCTTGATGGACCCACGCCTGGCAGCTCCGTTTGCCGACCTCTACTTTGGTATTGTCGGTGCCCGGGATCTGCATTTGGGAAAACAGGTTGATGCGTCAGAGTTTGGAGTGCGTGCTCTGAATCCAAGCACACTCGAAATCGAATTGGAGCGAGCGACCCCCTATTTCCTTTCCCTGCTGGCCCGCCCCTGTGCGGCGGCCCTTCCCGAGGCATTTCTTCGGGATCGGGGTGCGGTCGATTCCCGCACCCGTGGCTGGACTCTGGAGCCGGGGTTTCCGGTTAGCGGACCCTACCAACTGGAGCGATGGACTGTTAACGAACAGATCGAGCTGAGAAAGAACGAAAGACATCCCTTTGCGGACCGCTTGAGCTATGATGTTCTGCATTTTTACCCCATCGAGAGTGCCTATGCACAAGAGCACGGATTTCAGACAGGCGCACTGGATGTGATTTCAAAACTGGCCTCTGAGCGCATTGCGGCCTATCGCGGAAAACCAGAACTTGTGAGTGAAGTGGAGATGGGAACGTTTTATGTGATCACCCAAACCCGATCACCAGCGTTGCAAGAGATTTCCCTCCGGCAGCTGTTGTCGGCGAGTGTGGACCGTGAAGCCATCGTGAAACAACTGCGACAGCGGGAGGAGCAGCCTGCCATCGGGTTTGTGCCACCGATTTGGGAGGCCTACCACCCGAAACTCGGACAAGCAAAGCGGGTTTTCTCATTACCGGAGCAAGCCCCACAGATCGAACGGACCAAACTGCGCTTGCTGATTTCCTCTTCTGAAGGGAATTTACTCATCGCAGAAGCCCTCCAGTCGATGTGGATGGAGGAGTTGCCAGTCGAAGTGGAAATTGTGAGACAGGAGTGGAAATCTTACCTCGACAGTCGATCACGTGGGGAGTTTGACCTCTGCCTGGCAACCTGGATTGGGGATTATTATGACCCGCTGACCTTTCTCGAATTGTGGCATTCAGAGGCAATCAACAATTTTTGTCAGTGGCAGCATGAGGAATACGATGCCTTGCTGGCCGCTGCAGCGAAGGAAACCCATGAAGTGGAAAGATTGCAACTGCTCGCGCGCGCGGAGGAGCTGCTCATGGAACACGCACCCATCTTGCCCCTGTTTTACCTCAGCCGGGTGTATCTCAAAGCGGATCGGGTTGAGTCATGGCCGCAGACCTTTCTCAACACCGTCAACTACCTGGAGCTGAGATAGGTGCTGAGCTTGTGCTGGCATGGTGGAGGATCGTTTTGCCAAGCAATATCTACTGCAACTGTTGATGAGTCGCCTTCAATACCAACTTTCGCTGATCCACATTCCCAACCTTTACGGACTACAGAAATTGAGAATTGAATGATGAGTCGCGCATGCATTTGATGGAGGCGGATTTTGATGATCGCAACCCATGGCCAGCCTGCACGGACAGTTTTCAGTTGAGGGCTTGCATCCCACCGGACTGGAAGCACCCGGATGCTGGATGCGAGAACGTGCGACTGTGCGGTTTCGATGCAGGACGCCTGTTCAAAGTGTGAGAATTTTGGCGGATCTTGCTCCTGTCGAGACGCAGTGTCACTCGCGCTGGAATCGACAACCCCCAGGACTCGAGCTGCGACTGGATGCGGGCACTTGGCACAAGATCAACCCGACCGGTGTTGGTGAATTGGATCAGACCTGTGCGTTTTCCAGTGGGAGAGAACAGGATTTGCATGTGCTTGAAGTGCGCCTCAAGCGAGTTTTCTGGACCAATTTTCTTGCATTTACAGGCAGGAAACTGGAGCGGGCATTTTGGCTACCCAAACGATGGAGACAGTGGTTGCAACCCTTTCGCAGGCAGTGGAACAACCGCCGATTGCGCATACGATCTGTCTGGGTAAATGGGGATTGCCTTTTGGATCTGGAACGCTCCCACGCATCCTTTGAGTCGGAGTTTCTGTTTCGAAACGCTGACTTGGGAATCAATGTGGTGGGTTGGTTTCATGGATATCTGGGAGTAGGTGAGTCTGCCCGGGCATGTGTGCGGGCTGCGGAAACGACCGGATTACCAGTGCACGCTGTCAACCTTCGCCTGCATCTGGAAGGGGGGCAATCACCGGAACTCTGGACGAAGCCCCTTGTAGACCAAGGCATGCAGGCCATCAGCATTGCCCATGTGGATGCACCGCAGTCGTTCGATTTGACTGTCAAGCACCCGGTGGAGATGGGAAAGGACCGGTATCGCATTGGGTACTGGGCATGGGAACTACCGGAGTTTCCCGACGCATGGGTGCGTTATGCTTTGGCGTTTGATGAGATATGGTGTCCTTCCGATTTTTGCAGGGAGGCGATGGCTGCCAAGTTACCGATCCCGGTCATGACAATGCCGCATGCGATTGAAATACCCGAAGTCGAGGGAACTCCTGCGCAATGGCGTCGTCGTTTTGGACTTCCGAAAGATCGATTTCTGTTCCTGTTCAGTTTCGATTTGAACAGCTACGCTCCACGCAAGAATCCTGAGGCGGTGATTGAGGCGTATCGCCTGGCTTTTGCGGAATCGTGCGGGGATGCATCCGTAGGGTTGGTGCTCAAAATGCATGGCAAGGGATACCGTCCGGAAGATCGGTTGGCGCTCCAGAAACTTCAGCAGGAGCTGCCTCATCTCTATATTGTGGATGAAACCCTCACACGAGAGGCATTGACCGGACTGCAGTTTGCCTGCGATGCATTTGTTTCGCTGCACCGTTCCGAGGGGTTTGGGCTGGCCGTTGCAGAAATGATGGCACTGGGCAAACCTGTGATCTCAACCAACTGGTCGGCAACCTCGGAGTTTGTCGATTTGAAAAATGGATGTCCCGTGGCGTATCAACTCGTGGAGCTGGAACGCCCGGTGGGTCCCTACAGCAAAGGGCAGCTTTGGGCAGAAGCCGATACCCATGATGCAGCGCGGTGGATGCGCAAGGTTGCGGAAGATTCTGATTTTCGGACTCGCATTGCTACAGCGGGAATGGCTACCATGCGCGACAGGTTTTCAATACATGTGATTGGTGAACGCTATCGCCGACGCATCAAGGCCATCAGTCTCTTTCACCATACATCCAACTGAATAGCGAATTGATCATGAAAAAAGTACTGGTCACTGGTTCATCGGGACTCATCGGCTCCGAGGTTTGCGTGTATTTCGCAAAACTCGGATATGAAGTACATGGCGTCGACAACAATCAGCGCGCAGTGTTTTTTGGTCCCAACGGGAATACGCGTTGGAATCAGCAACGGCTGCAGCAAAGTCTGAAAGGGTTTGTCCACCATGAAATTGATATCCGGGATCGCGCAGGAATGCTCGAACTGCTGAAATCTGTTCGCCCGGATTGCGTCGTGCACACGGCGGCACAACCTTCTCATGATCGTGCAGCAGCTATTCCATTCGATGATTTTGACACCAATGCGGTAGGTACACTGAACCTGCTGGAAGCAGCGCGTCAGCACACTCCTGAATCACCGTTTGTTCACATGTCGACAAACAAGGTATATGGTGATCGCCCCAATCGCATCAAATTGAAGGAACTGGAGACGCGGTGGGACTATGATGATCCTGAGTTTGAAAACGGCATCGCAGAGACGTTTTCCATCGATCAGAGCAAGCATTCGCTCTTTGGGGCATCAAAAGTGGCGGCGGATGTGATGGTGCAGGAGTATGGACGTTATTTCAACATGCCCACTTGTTGTCTGAGAGGTGGATGTCTGACCGGCCCTAATCACTCGGGCGTGGAACTGCACGGATTTCTGAGCTACCTGGTGAAATGCAATCTTGAGGAACGTGAATACAAGGTATTTGGTTACAAAGGGAAACAGGTGCGTGACAACATTCATTCGGTGGATGTGGCGCGTTTCATTGCTGCATTTGTGGAATCTCCCCGAGCGGGTGAAGTCTACAATCTGGGTGGAGGAAAAGGCAACGCCTGCTCCATCCTGGAAGCATTTGCGATAGCGGAATCGATCACCGGTAAACCTCAGTTATACCAATACGTGGATGATAACCGTATCGGAGATCACATTTGTTATTACAGTGACTTGCGCAAAATGAGGCAGCACTATCCCGACTGGGACATCTCCATTCCGCTCAGGCAGATTTTTGAAGAGATTGTAGCCTCGTGGCAGCAGCGAAATTCCTGAGATAGCGGGACGCTTGTGGCGAAGCTTTAAGTCGGTAAGCGCCCATGTCTGGATGGGCTGGTTGCTCAATTTCAGGAGAGTCTCACGATCGCACGTTCCTGAATGATACCTCCTGCCGAAGGGGAACAGACGATGTAGGCTGCTTTACCGACAAGTGTTCCGGGTGAGAGCACGGTATTGCAGCTGACCTCGACGCGCTCGCCGAGGATGGCACCTATTTTTCGGCGACCCGTATCCACCGTTTTGCCATCGATGCGAAGCTGGATGGGTTTGCGGTCGAGGCGAACATTGGCGAGGATTACACCCGCGCCCAGGTGGGATCGGTTTCCCAGGATGCTATCGCCGACGTAATTAAAATGGGCGGTCTCTACGTGGTCCATGAGCAGCGCGTTCTTGTATTCGCACGAATTTCCGAGCACGCAATGACTCCCTGCGATCACGTTTCCGCGAATGTAGACCCCGGGGCGTAATTCACAGTCAGGGCCGATGTATGCAGGACCTTCGATGACCCCATAGGGTGGAAGTTTCACACTGCTGTGAACATAGACGGGTCCGGAACGGTGTAGTCCCGCAGGGAAAAGGGTTTGGGCTTCTGTGAAGTTCCCCTTGGAAAAAAAGTCTTTGAGTGCGTGTGGGATTTGATCAAGCCATTGCCACGGTGCAGCATCAGGCAAAAAGTAGGGTGCAAACAGTTGCAGGGAATCCGGAAGATCAAAGTAGGTGCAAGCTTTCATTGGATGGAGTTGAAGGTTCAGCGCGCAACAGCGCTCTCAGATCGAGATCATCTGGAAAATGGGTGAATCTCAACCTTTTTTGATTGGAAGTTTGCGGCTTCATGCCTAGCCTAGCACTGGTTTTTGCTAAGAAAACCGATGTGAATTCGTTATCTATATTACCCTGAATTATCCCAAATCCCCGTGAATGCGAGAGAGGCAGAAGCGTTCAGCGAAGCTGAATTTATCCAGATTGTGGAGACACATTCCGGAAAGCTCACGCGCTATGTGTATCACCGCACCCGACAGCTGGAGCTTTCCCGGGATATCGTCCAGGAAGCGTTTCTTCGCTTGCTCAAAGCACGCCGCAAACCTTCAGGCGATCGCGTGATTCCATGGCTCTATCTGGTGTGCCGAAATCTGGCGATCGATTCCCAGCGGCGACAGTCGCGATGGGTGGGCAATGGGTCGGATCTGATCCAGCACTACAGCTCAAGTTCGGAACCCGATCCGCTTCAGTCCACGATCGAGTCGGAGACACGCCAAATGCTCTACTCGTGCCTGGACCAGTTGCCCGAGCGTCACCGCGAGGTGATGGTACTCAAATTCCAGAGTGGATTGAGTTACAAGGCCATTTCGGCGGTCACGGGACTGTCTGTCACGAATGTCGGGTTTGTGATTCACCAGTCGGTATCCCGGTTGCGTTACGAAATGGCGAAACGGGTTTGATAGCGAACGCATCATGAGCAATTACGATCCGCAGAAAGAGGAACAATGGCTCCGTCTCATGCTGAATGAGGCAGTGGATGCGAAGACGGCCCAACGTCTGCACGCGGAGCTGGGACAGGATTTCAGGGAACTGGAACGGTTTCAGGAAGTGTCCTCGTTTGTCAGTGAAGTGGGGTCAACTCTGGAGCAAGCGGGTCCGGATGTTGACCTGACGCATGACCAGAAGACCGAACTGTATGCCCACCTGACTTCCGTCTTCGAGTCTCGTCGCCGAACCCTGCCCAAAGAATGGCTTCCTCAGCTCAAGTTCGCCCTGATGATCATGTTCGGGACGGCAACACTGGTTGCCTCGATTCCCTTGATCTATGGACCCAGCTTGCGCCGAAATGCGACCGGATTGCATCCGGAAGGAGCGGTGCTGAATTACCAGCCTCCGGAAGTTCGTGAGCTGCCTGAACGTGTTCAACCCGCGCAAGCACCGGTGACGGAGCAGAATGAAGCGAATCGGCTCACCCTTATGGAGGAGCAACGGGAAGACTTGCCCTATCCTGTGTTGCCTTGGGAACCACTGAATCTCGATTTTGAGGTGCCGTCCTTTGATCTGTCGGAAATTGATCTGCAGTCGAGCATTGTCAACGTGATGGAGGCTGATGTGCGTCCTATTCCGGTGCATCGTGCCAAACCGGAATTTCCTGTTGAAGCACGCCGAAACCGCGCGAACGGAGTCGTGGTTGTGGAGTTTGTCGTGGACGAGGCAGGAAGCGTCGGCGCTCCAAGAGTTGTGTCGAGCACGCACATGATCTTTGACAATGCCGCACTGGAAGCCATTCGTGACTGGAGATTCAATCCGGGAGAAAAGGACGGGCAGGTCGTCCCGATACGCATGCGGGTGCCATTTGTGTTTCACCACGCATCAGCACGTTGAACCACCTGGTGAACATGTAGTGCGTCAGCCCGCCCGCAGGGGAAGTGGAGTGTTTGAATTGGAATTGATCGCCGGGTGCGATTCTGTCATCTATGGCTTGTTGATACATGAAAAAAGAGCACCAGCAGAAACTCGATGCGATTCGGGAATCCCTTCAACAATCCCAGCCCGAAATCGATGGTCAACTGCTGACCGAGGCACTGCTTGAGGCGTATGAACTGGGCGCGCGGGAGAACAAGCAGCAAATGCTCTATCTGAACCATCTGATGCGCCACTTGCCGGACCGGATTTATTTCAAAGATCTTTCGAGCCGATTCATCACGGGCAATGACGCGTTCATTCGGTATTTTGGGGTGACAACGGAGGACGAAGTTGTCGGGAAAACCGATTTTGATTTTTTCCCAAAAGTCTATGCTCAGCAAAAGTTTGAGGATGAGCAGAGCATCATTCGGGAAGGCAAGATTGTGCATAAGGATGAGCACGACGAGCAAGAGGAGGGACAGGTCGCATGGTCCACGACAACCAAGATGCCTCTCACGGATGATGCGGGAAACATCATTGGAACCTTTGGACTTTCCCGGGACATAACGGACAAAAAACTGGCGGAAGAACGTTTGCTCGCGCTTGCGCACGATCTTCGGGAAAAAAATGAGCAGATTGAGTCAGATCTTGAGATGGCGCGCAAGCTGCAGACAGCATTTATTCCGACCAGCTATCCCGTTTTTCGCTGGGGTCACTCCATGGAAAAAAGTGCGTTGGGTTTTTCCCATCGCTATGTGCCGTCGGAGAAGTTGGCCGGAGATTTTTTTCAGGTGATCCCGATCTCGAGCACCAAAGCGGGGATACTGATCTGCGATGTGATGGGACATGGGATTCGGGCATCACTGGTCACGGCGATCCTGCGAGGGTTGATCGGGGAGTTAAAACTGATCACCCCTTACCCCCACGTATTCCTGCGCAAGGTCAATCGAAGCCTCAGCACGGTGCTGACTCAGCTGGACATCACCTTGTTCGTAACGGCATTTTACGGTGTGATCGATCTTGATCGTGGTTTCATCCACTACGCCAACGCCGGGCATCCGTCACCAGTATTGGCAAATCGGCGCAATGGGACCGCTGCATTTCTGCCCGCTGTTGCAGAGTCACCTGAACCTGCTCTTGGATTGATCGATGGCTACAAATATGCCTACCAATCGGTTTCCATCGCACCCGAGCAATCCCTCTTCTTTTACACCGATGGTGTCGTTGAGGTGGAAAACGATGAAGGTGAAGAATTTGGGTATGATCGCTTGCTGAAGGTTTTTCAAAACCTTCGACCTGAAGATACGCAAGGTGTTCTGGATCGATTGATTCACACCATCAATCACTTCTCCAATGACGCCAAACTGAAGGATGACATGTGCATCATTCGCGTCAATGTGGACGCAGTGGTGAAGGATTGAGAATGAAGTCTGGCCGAGGATGCGCGCGGGGAATCGTTTTGCGTGAGCGCTCCATGTGATGGCTCAATGCTGGAATGCGGCACCGGAGACAGACATCTCGAGCGTGTAGATGGAACCCATTGCCGTAATAAACAAAGTGCGGTGTTCAGGACCTGCAAAAGTGACATTGGCGGTCCAGTTCTCGGGCACGGGAATATTTCCAAGAAGCTTTCCTTTAGGAGAAAACACAGTGACTCCATCACCCGTCAGGTAGAGGTTCCCATCGGCATCAAGCGTCATACCATCCGAACCGAGTTCACAGAAAAGACGCTTGTCGGAGAGTTCTCCCTGTTCATCAATGGTATAGACCCAGGTTTGCTTGGCCCCAATGTCGGCCACAAAGAGCTGCCGGCCATCTGGAGTTCCGATAATACCATTGGGCTGTTGCAGCCCGGTTTCGACGGGGATGGCTTCGGTTGAGCCGACTGGCAGTCGATAAACATGCTGGCCGGGTTGCTCAGGGGCTTCGCGATTGTTCCAGTACGGTCGTTTGTAGAACGGGTCGGTGAAATAGAGACTACCATCGGGGTGGACCCAGACGTCATTGGGGCCATTGAGCAGTTTGCCTGAAAACCCGGCAACCCTGACAGTGACTGCAAGCGTATCCACATCAATGCTCCACAACTCCCCATCGGCGTCCGCACAGGCGTAGAGCGTGGGTTGAGGGTGGGTTGTGAACCAGAGGCCATTGGAGCGACCACTGGGTTCCATGAATACGCTGACCTCACCCGTGCTCGCATTCCAGAGATGAATGCGGTCATTGGGTTGATCTGTGAAATAGACATTTCCTGCCGTATCTGCAGCTGGACCTTCGGTGAAGGCAAAGTTGGATGACACGCACCTGAGTTCGGCACCGGGAGCAATCGGGAGGGTGGCTGCGAGGGAAAACGGAAGCATGCAGATGGCGAGAAGTGTGAGAATTCGATGGGTAAGATTCATGGCAAGATGGGGATGGTGTGCTCGAAAGCGAAATCCTACGCAGCTTTGTTAATGGCTCAACCCGAAAGCGAGCGATTTTGCACGACAATATTTGCTCCAGTTTTGGGAACGCCAGATCAGACGAATGTAGAAGTGAATTTTCCTCAGCCAGATTCAGCGTCCATCAAGTCCAATGCGGCGGACATCACCGAGTCGACCCTGAGCTGTTGCATGCAATCATAGCGTCCGTTACAGGTGGGATGTTTGCGGCATGGGGCGCAAGGCAGGGATTCATAGAGAATGCGGACGTGTGGATGACTCCCGGTTTCGGTGTAGGGAACGGTTGAACCAAACAGGCAGACCGTCGGACGTTTTTGCGCGATGCTCATGTGGGTCATGCCCGTATCCACTCCGACGCAGAGCCTGGCACGAGCAATGAATGCGGCACTGTCCGGAATGGAAAGAAAACGCTCTCCGGCAAGATTGATGACAGCGGCAGGGGATCGGAGTTGCTGTATGATGCGGTGTGACGCCTCGCGATCACCCGGACCTCCCAGCAGCACACAGGGAATTTGGGTCTGTTGCCACCAGCGATCGATCCAATCGACCCAATGGGATTCGATCCAGTGCTTTTGGGGACGGGTGGTGAAGGGAAAAAGAGCTACAAAAGCGTGAGGGTGCAGTGAAAATTCTGCCAGTGTTTGTTCAACGTTGATTGCCGATGTTGGTGGCAATCCCAGCTCCATGTCGAAGGGTTCTGTCGGCAGATCCAGAAATGCGGCAATGTCGAGATATTCCGAACTGATACGGGGTTTTCCGTGAATTTTGGGTACATTGTCGTGAACCATGAACTGAGCCCCTTCACGTGCACCGCAACCGATACGGTAGTGTGCTCCGGATGACCAGGCGATGAGACCACTCTTCAAGAGTCCCTGGGTATCCACGACCCAGTCATAGCGTCGTTTTCGAATTTCCCGGAGTGCGGAAACCCACTCGCGCATGAGTGTGAGATAGTGCCGCTCCCGTGAAAGCTGCTTAAAGCGTCGGGTAGGCCAGCTGATTGCTTCCCTCAGTTCGGGATGGTGGGAAACCAGATCCCTGGACTCAGGCTGCACGAGCCAGTCGATGCGAGCATCCGGAAACTTGCGCCGAAATGCACGAATCAGTGGGGTTGCCATGACATTATCTCCGATCGCGCTCAAGCGGATGATCAGGATGGATGTTGGGGTTTTCCGACTGCGCGGGTGTGGCATTACTCTTGGATTTGGTGTCAGAAGGACTGTGAGTTGGGGATTGGATCAAATCATTCGCACGGGAATCCCCATCTGACTCATGTGTTGTTTCACTTGCTGGATGGTGAAAGTTCCAAAATGGAAAATGGATGCGGCGAGTACCGCATCGGCTTTTCCGATGTGAATGGCATCGACCAGATGATCGAGTGTACCAGCTCCTCCCGATGCAATGACGGGCACCTGCACCGCCTCGCTGATGGTGCAGTTGAGTTCATTGTCATATCCGCTCTGCATGCCGTCCTGGTCCATGCTTGTCAGTAAAATTTCCCCGGCTCCGCGCTTGACGACTTCCCTTGCCCAATCGACAGCGTTCCATTCGGTGGCATTCCTTCCACCATGAGTGTAAATGCGCCAACCGCCCAGCTCGGGATCGCGCTTCGCATCCATGGCCACTACAATGCAGGAAGTGCCAAAGCGTTCGGCTGCCAGATTCACAAGATTGGGGTTTTGTAGAGCAGAGGTATTCAGGCTCACCTTGTCGGCGCCGGAGTGCAGCATCGCAGTGATGTCTTCCAGCGAACGCAGTCCGCCGCCCACGGTCAGTGGCATGAAGCATTCGGACGCGGTGCGTTCCACAACCTCATGCATGATACTGCGGTTGTCGCTGGAGGCGGTGATATCAAGGAAAACCAATTCGTCTGCGCCTTGCTGTTCGTAGGCTTTTGCAGTTTCGACGGGGTCGCCTGCATCACGGAGTTCCTGAAAGCGTATACCTTTTACCACCCTTCCTTCGGTGACATCGAGACATGGAATGATCCTTTTCGAAAGCATTGGGAAAATAATGGTTGAAATGAGGATGAAGAAAACACTAAATTAGCCGCTTTGATCGTTCGCTGCTGTGTTTCGAATGGAAAACAACAGTGTGGGTGTGCCCATTTGAGGTAACAACAGATCAAGGCGCGGTAGCCAAGTGGTAAGGCCGGGCTCTGCAAAAGCCCTATGCGTCGGTTCGATTCCGACCCGCGCCTCCAATTTTTTGGAGGTCTCCACTTGGAAAGGGGACCTTTTTTTTGGAATTCACCCCAAAGAGATTTCAACAGCTGGAATGGGATTTTTTTTCGGTTTGGGAATGTCTGTTGTTGTGCTGAGCAGTATTGTGATCGCATTGCGATCCGGTGGGGATGCGTGCAACTTGTGGATGCTGGTCAAGCCCACAAAAAAAGTGCCGTCGCTCGGGGCAACGGCACTTTGAAATCAGTTTTTCCAACCAAAGGTTGAAAACGGGGAGTTACAGGACGTCCTTCAGCTTTGCGCCAGCCTTGAACTTAACGGTCTTGGATGCAGCGATTTTGATCTTTTCACCGGTGCGGGGGTTTACTCCTTCGCGTGCAGCTCTTTCACCAACACTGAAAGAACCGAAGCCAATCAGCTGAACGGAGCCATCCGCTTTGAGACCTTCTTTTACAGCTGCTACGAATGCATCTACTGCTTTTTCGGAATCCTTGATTGTCAGTCCGGAGTTCTTGGCAACCGCGTCAACGAGTTGTGATTTATTCATATATAGTATCGAGGATAATTCGTGTTATGATTTAGTGTTCTTACTTCCAAATGGTAGTGTTTATGAGGGTCTAGGCTGCAACAAGGGTCTGGATTAATCAAGAACTTTGATGAAAACCTTCCGTGTTTTTTACCGAGAGAGCCAAAAGACGCCGGATATGTAAAAAACTCCTGAAAACTTTGAGCTTTTTCGCGGTTAGCACGGTTTAGTTCGCCTTTGACAGTTGAGATTGCAGGTAGGTGAACTGCAAGGCGTAGAGTTCTGCATACTGTGTGAGGTTCGCCCCTCCGGCATGCCCACCTTCGATGCGTTCGAAGTAGAAATGCGGATGCCCCATTTCCGCCATGCGGGCCGCCATTTTTCGGGCATGACCCGGGTGGACGCGATCATCACGGGTGGAGGTGTAGAAGAAAACTTTGGGGTAGGAGGCGTCCTTGCGCAGATTCTGATAGGGGGAGTAGGCCGCAATAAAGTCCCGCTCCTCCGGAATCCGTGGGTCTCCGTATTCGGCGATCCAGCTGGCACCGGGTGGAAGTTCGTGGTAGCGAAGCATATCGAGTAGGGGAACCGAGCAGAAAACGGCACCGTAGAGGTCCGGACGCTGAGTGAACGCAACACCGACCAGCAAACCTCCGTTTGAACCTCCACCGATGCCCAGGTGTTCGGGGCTGGTGATGCCACGGTTGATGAGGTCTTCTGCTACGGCATGAAAGTCGTCGAACGCCCGTTGACGGTTTTGCTTGAGTGCAGCCTGGTGCCATTTGGGTCCGAATTCGCCTCCACCCCGAATGTTGGCCAGGACAAAAACATGACCTGGCTCCACCCAAAGTTTGCCGTAGGTGCTCAGGTAGAATGGATTCATGGACTGTTCAAATCCGCCATACCCATAGAGATAGGTGGCATGAGTTCCGTCTGGCTCCAGGTCTTTGGAGTGTACCATGAAATAGGGTACGCGGGTGCCATCCCGACTGATGGCGTACTGCTGTTTCACGATCAGGTTGCTGGCGTCAAACCGGGTTGGAAGGGATTGAAGGGTTGTCCATTCACCTGAAATTACGTCGAGTTCGAGAAGAGAATCCGGGCTGAGAAAGCCCTCCATTTCGAGAAATGCAATATCGGATTCGGAAGAGGTGCTTGAGATGGCAAGTGTTCCGTTGGGTGGAAGATCCACTGCTTTAGCATTCCATCCGGATGTACCGAACTCAAAGCAAACAAGGCGATTGGTGACATTGTCGTTGAGGTTGACCAACAGGGCACTGCGACTGGATGCGACGCTCTTGACGGCGGTGGTTTCGGTTGGGAGAAAAATGGGTTGTACCGTTGTGATGCCTCCGTCTGTTGAGACTTCATCGAGACTGAAGCTCACGAGGCTGCCTTCGGGGAAATGTTTTCCTGCGTATGTCCAGGCTTTGCGAACCAATACGATGCATTGCCCCTTGTGAATGGCCTGTATTTCATCGGATGACTGTATCGGCAGCAGCACGGTGGTACCGTCCGGGCGGAGCAAATACACCTGACTCTCGTAAAAAGTGGTGCGATCCATCAGCAGGTGATGGGAGTTGGATCCGTCGCGCAGCGTGATCGGGCTGATGAGCACATGGGATGCATCGGCTTCGTACACTCGCTTGGCTTCGCTTGGGGATTGCCCGCGGTGTAGCAGTGTCAGCACTCTGGGGTAGCCGGATTCGGTGACCGAATCTGCATCCATCTGTGTGGCAAGCCAGAGCGAGTCCTCATCTGCCCAGGTGAGGTAAGTCTTCGCCTCAGGAATGAAAAATCCATCCGGAACAAATGACTGTGTTGCAAGGTCGTATTCGCGTACCTCCATGGCATCCTTTCCTCCGTCTGAAAGTTTGATCAGGCACTGATTGGATGTGTTGGAACGAAAGACCGCACCCTTCCATACCCAATTGGTTCCCTCTGCCTGGGACAGGGCATCGAGGTCGAGCAGTACCTGCCATTCGTATTTCCCGTTGCGGAAAGCTTCATATGAAGTTCGGCGCCATACTCCCTGGGGTTGTTCGGCGGAACGCCAGAAATTGTAGACCCAATCTCCTCTGAGACTCCCCTGGATGATGCGGTCAGGTGCTGTCAGAATTTCAAGTGCTTCGGCTTCCCTCCGGGCATAGCCCGGTTGTGATTTCAGATGCGTTAATGTTGACTCATTTTGTTCCACCACCCATTTCAGTGCCGCCTCGCTATCGACGGCTTCGAGCCAGCGATGGGGATCATCGGAGGATGCGTGAATGCCGAGCGAGAGTGCGATGGTACTCATGAGTAGGGTGGAAATTTTCATCAGATTGGACATCGGGTTCGTAGACCGGGAATCATTCTCAGGCTTGGTGTTTGACACGATCACGGGGCAGTTGTCAAAAACAAGGTTGTTTTTTCAACCCCCTGCTGTAACGCTTTGATGCCTGTTGTCCACTTAATGAATGCAATGAAACACTATCTGACCTATCTGCTCGCCGCAGTTTTTCCACTGTTTGCTTCGGCATATGAGGGAGTATTTGAATACCGCATCGATTCGGGTGATCGGGAGTGGCGCATGCTCTGTCAGGTCAAAGGTCCGTATGTCCGGGCTGAAGTGTATCTGGGAACCACCCATTTTCAGACAATATTGCAAAATGATGAAGGACTCCTGTTGCTCGATGAGTTGAACAAGCAAATCTTTCAGGCTGATTTTGAGCGGGAAAAGTGGGGAAAACCCGGCGAACCCGAACGCAAACGCCCAACAGAAGGTAAATTTGAATTCATTGAGGCCTTTGAGCGGGGTGGACTTGCAGGCGACACATTCTCTATCCGTTCCAGCCGTCGCGATTACTGGATTGAGGTTGCTGAGGGCGTTGGTTCCATGCCAGGGATTTTTCTCGACCAGTTTTCTTCATTGCGCGGGTTGAGTGAAGATGGGCAATTTTTGTTTGAATCACATCCCGGCATGCCGGTGAGGATCTACCGCAAGGGTCGGGCAAAGCAACCCCTGCTTGAATTGGTCAGTCATCGTGCCGAGGCTGTGGATGCGGCCACGTTTGAGGTGGGTGAAGGTTACATTAGGGCCAAGATGCGATTCCGCATGCGTTAGGCGGGAAAGTGTTGTGGCGGTTGCGGGATTGAGCCATGGATGGAGACACGGTTGCGCCAGCTTGCATGGATGTGGCCATCATCGGCGGTGGAGCGGCTGGCTACTTTGTGAGCGCAAATTTGGCGCTGCGATCCACCGGGAGCACGGCAGTGCTCTTCGAGGCATCGAGTCGACCCCTCTCCAAGGTCCGGATATCGGGCGGAGGTCGGTGCAACGTCACGCACCACCAGTTTGATCCCCTGCGGCTGGTCGAAAATTATCCCCGTGGCTCTCGCGAACTCAGGGGATCGTTCACTCGATTCCACCCCGAACACATGATCAGTTGGTTGGCGAATAGGGGCGTGAAGACAAAAACCGAAGCGGACGGGCGAGTATTCCCGGTGTCAGACGACTCCGGGGAGATCATTCGCACCCTCATGGAGGCGTGTCGGGAATCGGGAGTTGAGACGCGCACGGGGTATCGACTGCAATCGGTTGAGAGAATGGGAAGCAACTGTGGATTTCGTTTGGGCTTCCAAAATGGTTATCACTGTGAATGTCGGTATCTGGTGATGGGTACTGGCAGTCATGCTTCGGGGCACCGCATCGCAGCGCAACTTGGACACACCGTGGTGTCTCCGGTTCCGTCACTGTTTACGTTCAATATCCAAGATGCGCGGATTGAAGGATTGGCCGGGGTCTCTTTTTCCAAAGTAAGAGCTCGGTACCGGGCGGGGAAAGGAATTACGGAGCAGCAGGGACCCATGCTGATCACCCATTGGGGGTTGAGCGGACCTGCGATCCTTAAGCTATCCGCCTGGGCGGCAAGGGAATT
Source organism: Puniceicoccaceae bacterium (assembly GCA_040224245.1). Taxonomy (NCBI): domain Bacteria; kingdom Pseudomonadati; phylum Verrucomicrobiota; class Opitutia; order Puniceicoccales; family Puniceicoccaceae; species Puniceicoccaceae bacterium. Next base: position 84,347 of record JBEGIR010000063.1, read on the forward strand.
GGCTGCGCAGCACTACCGAGGGGAGATCGAAGTTGATTTTCTCGCAGACTGCAGTGTTGCTGAAGCAGAACAGCGACTGCTCGATCTTCGGGATATGCATGGCGCAAAAATGTTGAGAAATGCTCCATTCGATGGGGTGCCCAGGCGATATTGGACCCGGATGCTCGAAGTATTGGGATTGCAGGCAATGCAAGTTTCGCAGCTCAACAAATCGCAGTGGCGATCTGTGCTCGATCAACTGAAGTGCGCGCGGTTCGCATTTGACGGTAAAAGTACAAATAAAGATGAATTTGTCACTGCAGGCGGCATCTCGACTGGCGAAGTGGATTTGAAAACGATGCAGAGTCGCCGCGTTTCCGGACTGTATTTTCTCGGGGAAATGCTCAACGTGGACGGTGTCACGGGCGGGTTCAATTTCCAGTTCGCGTGGACCAGTGCAATGTTGTGTGCAAGGAATCTAAACGAGCGTATTGTAAGCTGCTCTGGCGACGCAGGTGTTGAGGCTGCGCACTGAATCGTCTGCATGGTGGGACTGCAATTCTGAAGTTCCTGTGTCAAAGTGCTTGTAAATCAAGGTGATGACCGTTTTGATACGGATGTTTCTCGAATATTTTGCTTTCTCTCGCTCTCTCTCTTTTTTTCGCTTGCACAACTAATGAAGGTATTGGATCCCTCATGCATTCACTCGTGGCATGGTATCATTTCTGATGGGCGTGCGGGTCGGGTCGGATGGTTTGGCGTTGCGCTCTTGCACGCTGGTTCGATCTACGCTTCTCCCTTGAATGTTGAGTCAGAATCTGCACAGATCGCGGATTTTGGAATCATCGCGCTGGGGCTTCTGGTAGCACTGCAGGCCTTCTGGATTGTGGGACTGTTGCGCAGTCGGAGGCGGTTGCGCACTTCGGGAAAAGAGATTCAGTACAGTCACAACCAGTTGCAGTCGTGGCTTTTTCATGCACCGATTTCGATTTCAGTTTTCAAGCAGAGCGGACAGACCGTCATGATTAATGAACGGTTTACCCAGTTGCTTGGATACGAATCCTCTGATTTCCGCACAGCCACAGACATGTGGAATGTTTTGATTCAGGATGAGGTGAATCGGGAGCGATTTCTAAACCGCTGGGGCGAGCAAATCAAACGACCCTGGTCCAACAAGTGGGAAGCCGAGGAAGTATTGGTCACCAGCAAGTCTGGTCGGGTAAAGGCACTGGAGAGCCACGTTTCGATCATCGGCGAATATTGGGTGTGTCTCCACAATGACGTCACCTGGCGCAACCAGGTGCAGCGGGAACTTGAGAATGCGCTCAATCAGGCCTTTCAGGCCAACATTACCAAGACGCAGTTTCTGACGAACATGAGTCATGAAATCCGAACTCCACTCAACGGCGTTCTGGGAATGGCACAGTTGTTGTTTGAAACGGAAATGGATGAAGAGCAACGCTCCTTTGTGGAAACCATTCACCAGTCGGGGCAAACGTTGCTGATGACGATCAATGACATTCTGGATTTGTCAAAAATGGAAGCTGGCAGCATTGGAATCGAGTCGGTTCCGTTTGATCTGAACCAATGCATCAAAGAGAGTGTAGCACTCTGTCTGCCCAAACTGAAGCGAGCAAACGTGAGGTTCAATCTGCAGATTGAACCAGATGTGCCGCTGTCCATCTGCGGGGATTCGGTCCGCATTTCACAGATTTTGGTCAACCTGTTGAGCAACGCATTCAAATACACCATGGAAGGATCGGTGATGCTCCGGGTTTCCCGTGAAGGTGGAACTGCAGACTCCCACTACCTGAGTATCAGTGTGAAGGATACGGGCATTGGCATTCCCTTGGAAAAACAGGCAACCATTTTTGAACCCTTCGTGCAGGCAGATGCGTCCAATACCCGACAGTTTGGCGGTAGTGGCCTTGGGCTGACGATTTCCCGGCATCTTGCTGCTCGCATGGGTGGTGAAATCAGGGTCGTCAGTCAACCGGAGAGTGGTTCGGAATTTGTCTTTTCATGGACTGCGGATGCTGTGTTGGATTCGACCCGTCCAGTCCAGACGCAATCGGATGAACGTTCGCCTACGGAGCGATTGCTTGGACACTCCATCCGGACGCTTGTGGTGGATGATAATCTTGTGAACAGCAAGGTGATCGAACTGTGCCTCAAGAAATGTGGCATAGTACCCACCAAAGCATCGAATGGTCAGGAGGCTCTTTCGGCGTTGAAGAAAACACCTTATGATCTCGTGTTTATGGACATCCAAATGCCGGGAATGGATGGATTGCAATGTACACGGGCGATTCGGAAGGAGTTACCTGAGGAGTCTCAACCGTTTATCGTGGCTCTCACTGCCCATGCACTTCCGGATCACATGGAACAGTGCCGTCGAGCAGGAATGAACGGTTTTTTGTCAAAACCCTACCGAAATGAGGATTTGCGTAGCGTCATTCACCTGTATCTCGAGCACCAGTCAGGGGACCGGAAGACCTGTTATTTTTGAAGCGTTCCCTTGTTTGGGAATGAAATTCTTGTCAGGTTGAGAGCCTCAGGCAGCAAGTGAGGACTTGATTCTCGGGCGGTTAGTACGGTGTGCCAAGCGTGCCGATCTGGCCTCTTGTCTCCAGGAATGTTGAACACTGCCAGGCAGTAGCAGGAGTTCAGTCATGAGCCAAGCGGTGAGCAAAACTGTCCAGGCTGACCAGGTCGGAGCACCCGTCAAACCAAGCTGTTGGTGAAAAATTCCGATGGAGATCAGGAAACTTGCGGAAGCGAAACGAAGGATTGTTTTCATGCCATGCTTTATCCATGAAGCATGCCAATTGAGGTTCAGGATCTCATCGTGTTGTATAACATGTTTACAATGAACATGATGAAGTATTGAGTAGTCTTTTGGCATACGCTATTAGATGAGAACTCGTGCTTTCGATTTTCCGGATTGCGAGACTCAAAAATCCCAAAATCGGGACAAGCAATGTTGTTCGAAAACCTGTTAAGATGGGTGGGAACTGAAACAGATTTGTGTTTGACTTCAAAGACGCTTGTCTTGTTGATTCAACGCTTGGAATTACGATAAGGTAGTAATTCGGTTGTTTTTGTATACTGGCATTTTAGATGCTCGGTGGTGTTTTTAGTTTTTAAATCTGCATACAGCATGAATCAGTTGAAGGCTCTTTTCAGGAAGGCAGTCCTCCTGAGCACGATTCCCTTTTGTGTGGGAACCGGTTTCGGAAATGGACTAGAGGAAAACTTTCACATGCTCGACCAGTGGGTCGAGGTGGAAAAAACCATCTCGAAAGAGAGAAATGACTGGGAAGTTGAGAAACGGGGACTTCAGGATGTCATTAAGGTTTACGAACAGGAGCTGAAGCTGCTGGTTGAGAAAATCGAAGAAGCAAAGGAGTTTACCAGTGCGGCAGACTCCAAGCGCTCTGAAATGTTGGAAGCGCAGGACGAGTTGCGCAAGATCGAGGCGAAGCTGGAGTCCGTTGTGGCCGCACAGGAAGCACGGTTGCTACGCATCATCGAGCGCATCCCGGCTCCGCTGCGAGACGAGATTGCACCACTGACTCGCCGAATCCCACTTGATGCTTCGGCAACCACACTTTCGATTTCCCAGCGCTTGCAGAGCATCGTTGGGGTGCTGACTCAGATTGATAAATTCAACACTGCGGTTGAGATCGCCCCGGAGCAGCGCGAGTTCGAAGGAAATCGGGTGCAGGTGACGACCATCTACTTTGGATTGGGGGCAGCTTACTATGCGGATCGTTCGGGCGAGCATGCCGGATACGGACGATCCACCGAAAAAGGGTGGCAATGGGTTCCGGATGCATCGATTGCGGCGGATGTGCTCCGACTGATCGACATGTATGAAGGCAATACAACTCAGATTGAGTTCGTTCCGATGCCCGTGAATATCAACAATTAACCTGCCCCATTTTTCATGATCATGAACAAGCAATTTATTGGAATCGCCACTGTTGTGGTGGCGGGATTCGCCGCTACCCAGCTTATGGGGCAGGTCGAAAGTTCGATCAAGCGGGATCTGGATGCATCCATCGCCGAATTGAATACGGTGCGGGAAACGATCAAGAACGAAAAGATTCCGTTGGCAGCACAGGCAAACCAGCTGGAGGGGGAACTTCGTGAGAAACGTCGGGATGTGGAGCGGGTGCAGCGCCTTCGCGACAATGCATCTGTGGATATCAGCCGACTGGAAGACAATGTGAAAGGACGTCGTGAGCAGATTGACTACATGTCAAATCTTGTAGCGGAATAGATC